>CAZZWS010000014.1:0-12305 GCA_964657795.1 Beijerinckiaceae bacterium | reverse complement strand
CCTTCGCGGGAAAGACGGCATGGTGATCGTTGCGAAGTCAACTATTCGTCGTCCCGGCGGAGGCCGGGACCCAAGTTCGTGCGACAGCGCGGCACAACCAACTTGGGTCCCGGCCTTCGCCGGGATGACGGCTTCCTACTTTCGCGCGGGAGCGCGCTGATGCTCTACCGCGAAGCCGGCCAGTTCAAGACCTCCTACGCCGCCGATCAGCAGCTGCTGCCGATCCGCCAGGACCGCTACGCGTTCTTCGCGTTGCTCGCCGTCGTCTTCGTCCTCGTGCCGCTGTTCGTCAGCGACTACTGGTTCACCGCGCTGCTGATCCCGATCCTGGTCTTCTCGCTCGCGGCCATCGGCCTCAACATCCTGACCGGCTACGCGGGCCAGTTGTCGCTCGGCTCCGCAGCGTTCATGGCGGTCGGTGCGTTCGCGGCCTACAACCTCGTGCTGCGGCTGCCGCCGTGGATGCCGCAGATCGTGTCGTTCCTGCTCGCCGGCATGTGCGCGGCGCTGGTCGGCATCGCGTTCGGGCTGCCGTCGGTCCGCATCAAGGGCTTCTATCTCGCGGTCGCGACGCTGGCCGCGCAGTTCTTCGTGATCTGGGTATTCCAGAAGTTCCCGTGGTTCAGCAACGACAGCCCGTCGGGCGTCATCAGCGCGCAGCCGGTGACGTTCTTCGGCCTGGCGATCGACTCGCCGGCGCGCAACTATCTCTTCGTGCTCGCCATCGTGGCCGTGCTCGCATTGTGCGCGAAGAACATGGCGCGTTCCAACACCGGACGCCAGTGGATGGCCGTGCGCGACATGGACGTGGCCGCCGAGGTCATCGGCATCCCCTTGATGCGCACCAAGCTGCTGGCCTTCGCGATCAGCTCGTTCTATTGCGGCGTGGCCGGTGCGCTGTACGCGTTCTGCTACATCGGCACCGTCGAGCCTTCCGCGTTCAGCCTCGACATGTCGTTCCGCGTGCTGTTCATGATCATCGTCGGCGGCATGGGCACGATCATGGGCGCGTTCATCGGCGCCGCGTTCTTCACGCTGCTGCCGATCTTCCTGTCGATCGTCGTGCCGTCGCTCGCGCGGCTGCTGCACGTCCCCTTCGATACGGCATCGCTGACCTACATCGAGTACATGATCTTCGGCGCGCTGATCGTCTTCTTCCTGATCGTCGAGCCACACGGCCTCGCACGGCTGTGGCAGATCGCGAAGGAAAAGCTGCGTATCTGGCCGTTCCCCCATTGACGATTCAACAAGAGCAACAACCGAGGCGCGGACGTTCGTGAAGGACGTGGGGTAAGAACGTACCGGCGCCGGTCCTTTCAAACAGGAGACAAGCATGTTCACAAGCAACAGATTCAAGACGATCCTCGCCGGCGTGGTCGGCGTCGCGGCGCTGGTCGGCAGCGCACCGTCGCTCGCACAAAGCCCCAGCGAGCAGTACTTCAGCGTGCTCTCGTTCCGCGTCGGACCGTACGGCCCCGCGGGCGTCGGCATCTTCGGCGGCCTGATCGACTACATGACGTACATCAACGCCAAGGAAGGCGGTGTCGGTGGCATCAAGCTGACGTGGGAAGAGTGCGAGACCGAATACGCGGCCGCACGCGGCGTCGAGTGCTACGAGCGCCTCAAGACCAAGAGCGCGACGAAGGGCACGATGGCCAACCCGGTGTCGACGCCGATCGCGTACGCGCTGCTCGACAAGACCGTCGCCGACAAGGTGCCGCTGGTGATGACCGGCTACGGCCGCACCGACACCATCGACGGTCGCTACTTCCCGTGGGCGTTTCCGCTGACGGCGACGTACCCGATGCAGGTCACGGCGATCGTCAAGTTCCTCGGCACGAAGGAGAAGGGCAACCTGCGCGGCAAGAAGATCGCGTACCTGTACCTCGACTCGGCCTACGGCAAGGAGCCCATCACGTATCTGCAGGCCGAGGCAAAGGTCAACGGCTTCGAGCTGACCACGATTCCGGTCACGGCGCCGGGCACCGAGCAGGGCGCCCAATGGCAGCAGATCCGCCAGTTCCAGGCCGACTACGTGATCTTCTGGGGCTTCGGCGTGATGAACCAGGCCGCGATGAAGGCCGCGCAGAAGGTCGGCTTCCCGCGCGACAAGATGATCGGCAGCATCTGGGCCGGATCGGAAGAAGACACGGTGCCGGCCGGTGAAGCGGCCAAGGGCTACATGTCCGCGGCGCTCAACGTCGCCGGCAAGACGCCGCTGATTCTCGACATGGAGAAGATCCTGTACGGGTCCACGCCGATCGGCAGCCTGCAGGACCGCTCGAAGATCGGTGGCATCAACTACAACCGCGGCGTGATGATCGGCATCCTGCAGGTCGAGGCCATCCGCGTCGCGCAGGCCAAGTACGGCAAGAAGGTCGTCGAAGGCGACGAGGTGCGCTGGGCGCTCGAACATCTCGACCTCAACGAGGCACGGCTGAAGCAGCTCAACGCGTCGGCGCTGATGGCGACGCTGAAGACGAGCTGCCTCGACCATGAAGGCTCGGGGAAGATCAAGATCCAGCAGTGGGACGGCGCGAAGTGGGTCCAGGTGTCGGACTGGATCGACGGCAACCGCGCGCTGGTGCGGCCGCTGCTGGAGCAGTCGGCGACCGACTACGGGAAGAGCAAGGGGCTGACGCCGCGCGATTGTGCGAAGGAAGGGTGAGGCCGCGGCACACGCTCACGACGACCCGGCGATGGCGACCGACGACGCGATGCTGGCCATGCTTCGGCAACTCAATGAGACCGCCGCGTTCAACCGCTGGTCCGGCATCGAGGTTGTCGCGGCTACGGCCGGACACGTCGTCATCGAGATGCCGTGGCGCGACGAGGCGGGGCAGTACGCCGGCTTCCTGCACGCCGGCCTCGTCGGTGCGCTGATCGACACGGCCTGCGGCTACGCGGCTGCGACGATGGCGGGCACCGGTCTCCTCGCGTCGCACTTCTCGGTCAACTGCTTGCGGCCCGCAGTCGGCGACCGCTTCTCCTCGCGAGCGCGGGTCGTCAGGCCGGGCAAGACGCAGTTCTTCACCACCTGCGAGCTCTTCGCAATGCGCGATGGCGAAGAGACGCTCGTCGCGACCGGCGAGACGCTGTTGGCGGTGGTTTCGCGATGATCTCGCCGAAGCCGACACTCAGCACTTCGCGCATCCTGCGATGATCTGATTCGGAGCCGCGCCATGTTGAACCCTGCCGAGCCGGTGACGTCCGTCGAGCGTGCGACCGCCGTCGTCGCCGCACCTGCCCCTCTCCTCGCCGTCAACAACATCGAGGTCATCTACGACCACGTCATCCTCGTGTTGAAGGGGGTCTCGCTCGCCGTGCCGCAGGGCAGGATCGTCGCGTTGCTCGGCGCCAACGGCGCCGGCAAGACGACCACGTTGAAGGCCATCTCCAACCTGTTGCGCGCCGAGCGCGGCGACGTGACCAAGGGCTCGATCGAGTTCCGTGGCGACCGCGTCGATCGGCTCACGCCGAACGACCTCGTCAGGCGCGGCGTCATCCAGGTGATGGAAGGCCGCCACTGCTTCGCGCACCTGACGATCGAGGAGAACCTGTTGACCGGCGCTTACACACGTCGCATCGGGCGCGCGGCGGTGACCGACGCATTGGAACGGGTCTACTCTTACTTCCCGCGCCTCAAGGTCCGTCGCGCGAGCCAGGCCGGCTACACGTCCGGCGGCGAGCAGCAGATGACGGCGATCGGCCGCGCGTTGATGGCGGCGCCGTCGATGATCCTGCTCGACGAGCCGTCGATGGGCCTCGCGCCGCAGATCGTCGACGAGATCTTCGCGATCGTCCGCGACCTCAACCAGAAGGAAGGCGTGTCGTTCCTGCTGGCCGAACAGAACACGACGGTGGCGCTGGCCAACGCCGACTACGGCTACATCCTCGAGAACGGCCGCGTGGTGATGGACGGCGATGCGGTCGCGCTGTCGACCAACGAGGACGTCAAGGAGTTCTATCTGGGCGTGTCCGGCGAAGGCCGGAAGAATTTTCGCGATACCAAGTTCTATCGGCGTCGCAAGCGCTGGCTGTCCTGAGCGGACGAGACCCATGGCGCGCGCCGGACCCGAAGCCCTCGCGAAGCTGCAGGAACTGCTGCGTCAGTTGCGCGGCATCCCGCAGGTGCGCGAGAAGCAGCCGGGCGTCTTCCACCTGGCGGGGCAGGCCTTCGTCCACTTTCATGAGCTGGACGGCAAGCTGCATGCCGATCTCAGGAAGGCGTCGGGGACGGGCTTCGATGCTTACGGCGTCGAGACCGCGCCGGAGCAACGCAAGCTGGTCGATGAAGCGAAGCGGCGGGCGGCGAAGATCACGGATGAGTAACGCGCTTCGTTCGAAGATGGCGACCCCTGTCTATTCGTCGTTCCCCCGAAGGCGGGAATCCAGAGTCGCTGCTTTTGATCTTGATCGATCACCGCCTGACGCCACTGGGTTCCCGCCTTCGCGGGAACGACGGAATCAAGTGCGTATCAGATCGAACACCGAGTCCACGACGATCAAAAGTGACGTAGCGCCATGAACATCCGCAAGGCCCACGACTTCTGCGCCAAGCTGCCCGGCGCCACGCGCGACCTCAAGTTCGCGACCGCCGACAGCGTGCATCCGGTGTTCTCGGTCGGCGGCAAGATGTTCGCGATGTTCACGCTCGAACACGATCTGCTCGTCGACCAGTTGATGTTCAAGGCCGACGACGCCCGCTTCCTCGAACTCACCGACCGCGACGGCTTCAGCCCCGCGCCCTATCTCGCGAAGGCGCACTGGGTGAAGGTCGACGGCGTGGAGCGCCTGTCGGACACCGAGGCCAAGGTGCTGCTGACCGAAGCCCACCACGCCGTCATGGCGAAACTGACGAAGAAGATGCAGCGCGAGATCGCTGCGGGGACGCATCGATGAACAGGACACGAGTCCGCAACAGTCATCTTCGGGATGATCGTTGCTTTGTCAACTATTCGCTGATCGACGATCGCGTCGCGAAGTCGGTCCGTCGCGCGGGCATGGCTTCATGACGGCCGCGTCGCTCGGCGCCGGTCCTGCGCGAACGCATCTCGACGAACGCGAGGGGCGTGACGCCGAGGCACGCGAGCGCGACCTGATGGCGCGTCTGCCGGCGCTGGTCGATCGCGCGCGCGCCGCGCCTGGCTTCGCGACCGTTCTCGAAGGCATCGACCCGCGCGCGATCGCCTCGCGCGAAGCGCTCGCGACGCTGCCGGTCACGCGCAAGTCGGACCTCAAGACGCTGCAGGAATCGGCGCCGCCGTGGGGCGGCCTGACAGCCACGCCGACGTCGCGGCTGTCGCGCCTCTTCATGTCGCCCGGCCCGATCTTCGATCCCGAAGGACGCGGCGACGACTGGTGGCGCTTCGCGCGGCCGCTCTGGTCTGCGGGCCTGCGTCCCGGCGACATCGTGCACAACGCGTTCTCGTATCACTTCACGCCGGCGGCCTTCATGGTCGAAGGCGGCGCGCGGAAGATCGGCTGTCCGATCATCCCGGCCGGCACCGGCAACACCGACATGCAGCTGCAGGCCATCGCCGCACTCGGGCCGACGATGTACGCGGGCACGCCGTCGTTCCTCAAGCTGATCCTGGAGAAGGCGCTGGAAACCGGCGCCGACCTGGCCAGCCTCCGCCGCGCGCTGGTCAGCGCGGAGCCGTTGCCGCCATCGCTGCGCACGTGGCTCGTCGAGCACGGCGTGCCGGTCGTGCTGCAGCTCTACGGCACGGCCGACCTCGGCTGCGTCGCGTACGAGACGCAGAGCGATGGCGTCGTGCATCCGGGCTTCGTCGTCGACGAGGACGTGATCGTCGAGATCGTGCGGCCGGGCACCGGCACGCCGGTGGCCGACGGCGAGGTCGGCGAGATCGTCGTGACCAGCTTCAACGTCGACTATCCGCTGCTGCGCTTCGCGACCGGCGACCTGTCGGCGGTGTTGAGCGGCGCGTCGCCGTGCGGCCGGACGAACCTGCGCATCAAGGGCTGGATGGGTCGTGCGGACCAGACGACGAAGGTGCGCGGCATGTTCGTGCAGCCGGCGCAGGTCGACGCGATCGTGCGACGCCATTCCGAGATCGGCAAAGCACGCCTGGTGGTATCGGGCGTCATCGGCGACGACCGGATGACGCTGCAATGCCTCGTCGACGGCGCGCCGTCCGATACGTTGCGCGAGGCCATCGTCACTTCGATCCGCGATCTCACGCGCCTGCGCGGCGACGTCGAGTTCGTGACGGCCGATCGATTGCCCAACGACGGCAAGGTCATCGAAGACAGGCGCAAGCACGACTGACCCCGGCAGCAGGTGTTCTTCGCGCGCCGCGATCTCGCGTGAGCGCAATCCGATTTCAGACGGAGAGACGACGATGTTCCAACCCGACCTGCTGAAAGGTCACCGCATCCTCGTCACCGGTGGCGGCACGGGGCTCGGCCGGGCGATGGTCGAGCGCTTCGTCGAACTCGGGGCCGAATGCTTCATCTGCGGTCGACGTCGGAGCGTCGTCGAGCAGACCGCGCTCGATGTCATGCGCACGTACGGCGGCAGCGTGAAGGCCTGGGGGCTCGATATCCGCGATGCGGCTGCGGTCGATGCGATGGTCGGACAGATCTTCGACGACGGGCCCCTGACCGGCCTCGTCAACAACGCGGCCGGCAACTTCATCTCGCCGACGGCCATGCTGTCGCCGCGTGGCTTCGACGCGGTCGCCAACATCGTCATGCACGGTACGTTCTACGTCACGCAGGCGGTCGGCCGCCGCTGGGTGGAGATGGCGCGCGACGGCCGCTGGTCGAACGGCCAGCCGTATCGCAGCGTGCTGTCGGTCATCGTCACGTGGGTGAAGAACGGCGGCCCGTACGTCGTGCCGAGCGCGATGAGCAAGAGCGCCATCGACGCGATGACGAAGTCGCTCGCGACCGAATGGGCGCGCTACGGTATCCGGCTCAACGCCGTTGGGCCGGGCGAGATCCCGACCGAAGGCATGTCGAAGCGTCTCAACCCCGGCGAGGAACCCGGCGCCCGCAGTGCGCGCACGAACCCGATGGCGCGGGTCGGTTCGATGCACGAACTGCAGAACCTCGCGACGTTCCTGATGAGCGAAGGCTGCCAGTGGCTCAACGGCGAGTCGATCATGATGGACGGCGGCAACGCGCTCGCGACCGGCGGCAATTTCTATGCGTTGCGCGAGTGGTCGGACGAACAGTGGGTCGAGGCCCGCGACCGGATCGAGGCGCAGAACAGGAAGGATCGGGAGTCGCGGAGCTGATGGATGACGTGCGACGCACGTGAGTCCATCCTGCGGGTGGCGGCGCCTGCCGACATCGAGGCGATCTCCATGGTGCGCCACGCGTTTCGCGAGAACACGCTGCGGCCGGGCGTCATCGGCGACGAAGACATCCGACGCGAGATCGAAGAGACCGGACGCGGCTGGGTGATCGACGTCGACGATCGCGTCGTCGCCTTCGCGATCGGCAATGCGAAGACCGCGAACATCTGGGCGCTGTTCGTGATGCCGGACGCGGAGCATCGGGGCTACGGACGACGACTGCACGACGAGATGGTCGACTGGCTGTGGTCGCGTGGTTTGCCGAAGCTGTGGCTCGAGACCGGCGCCGAGACGCGCGCGCGAGGACTCTACGAGGCGCTCGGCTGGCGATACGTCGCAACGGCCGAACGCGGCCAGATGCGGCTTGAGCTCGATGCGCCCGACAAGGAGATGCGATGAGGACAGCGCCGACGTGACATGACGAAGATGAGAGCATGAGTTCATCGCTCTTTCCGATGATCATGACGAGGCGCCATTCATCGACCTCGCCCGCGTCCGACGTCAAGCCCGACCATGCACATCCGACCCGACGACCTCACCGGCCCCGAGATCCACGCGCTCCTCGAAGAACACGTGCGCGCCATGCATCTGCTCGGGCCGCCCGAAAGCGTCCACGCGCTCGACATCGGACGGCTGCGTGATCCGTCGTTCACGTTCTGGACCGCGTGGGACGGAGAAGCGTTGCTCGGTTGCGGCGCCTTGCGACGGATGGACGACGAGAGCGCCGAGATCAAGTCGATGCGCACGTCCACTTCGCATCTGCGGAAGGGCGTCGCGCGTGCGATGCTCGAACACATCGTCGACGAGGCGCGACGACGAGGCTATCGACGGCTGTATCTCGAGACCGGTTCCGTGGTCGCGTTCGAGCCGGCGCATCGGCTCTACGCGGCTTGCGGCTTCACGTTCTGCGGACCGTTCGCGGACTATGTCGTCGACGTCAACAGCGTATTCATGACGCGCGGGCTGTGAGCCGTCGCTCCACCGCCTGGCCGAAGCAGGATGCCACTCGCGCGAGCCGATCCGCTAACATCGTCAGCCCAGTCTGCCGCAGCCTGTCGCCGCGGCCTCACGTCGTCCAGGTCGCCATGCCCATCGCATCCCAGATCACAGCTTTCCGGAGCATCGTCGTTCCACTCGTGTTCATCGGAACCACCATGCATGCCGTCGCGCAGACACCACCGACGGCCAGCCCGACACCTCGCTATCCCGACACTGTCAAGCGACCAGCGAGCGACAGCTTCACGGGCGCGACCGGAACGACCAAGGTCACCGAGAACTATCGCTGGCTCGAGACCCTCGACGACCCGGCGGTCAAGGACTGGGTCACGCTGCAGAACACGGCGACGCGCCGCTATCTCGACGCGCTACCGTTCCGCACCGCGATCCGCGACGAGCTGAAGCAGTTGATCGGCAGTGCGCCGGTGACGCGTGGGTCGTTCCGCCATGTCGGCGGCAAGCTGTTCGCACTCAAACGCCAGCCACCGAAGAACCAGCCGATGCTGGTGATGCTGGCGGGTCCCGATGCGATCGATGGCGAACGCACGGTGCTCGATCCCAACACGCGCAACGAGAAGGGCACGACGGCGATCGACTGGTACGTGCCGTCGCACGACGGCAAGCGGGTCGCGGTCTCGCTGTCGGACAACGGCAGCGAGAAGGGCACGCTGCACGTCTTCGATACCGACACCGGCAACGAACTGTCGGACCTCGTGCCGCGCGTGCAGAACCCGACGGCGGGCGGTAGCGTCGCATGGAATCCCGACAACACGGGCTTCTGGTTCACGCGTTATCCCGCGCCGATGGAGCGATCGGCCGACGACGCCGGCTTCTGGCAGCAGGTGTGGTTCCACAAGCTCGGCACGCGCTCTTCCGACGACACGCCGGCGCTGACCGACGGCCTGCCCCGCATCGCGGAGACCGCGCTCGAGTCGACCCAGGACGGCCGTCACGTGCTGGCCACGGTGCGCAACGGCGACGGCGGCGAGGTGGCCTTCTGGCTGCGCGATCCGAACGGTCAGTGGCGCAAGCTCGCGGACTTCGCCGACGGCTTTCGCAGCGCGACGTTCGGCCATGACGGGCGCATCTACGCCCTCGCGTTGAAGGGCTCGCCGCGCGGCCGCGTGGTCGCGATGAAGGTCGATCAGCCGACGCTCGCGAAGGCGGCGACGGTCGTTCCGCAGGGCGACGCGGTGATCGAGGACGTCGTCCCGACCGCGACCCGCCTCTATGTCGAGGTGCTGGTCGGCGGTCCGTCGGAACTGCGCGTCTACACGCTGGCCGGCAAGGCACTTCCCGCGCCGCAGGTCGAGCCGGTCTCGACGGTCAGCATCGGCACGCGGCTCGACGGCGATGCCATCCTCTACGGCGATCAGGGCTATCTGACGCCGTTCGCGTGGTTCCGGCTCGACCCGAAGCAGGACGGCGGCAAGCCGGTCAAGACGATGCTGTCGGCGCCGCCCGACACGGTGGCCACCGACGACCTCGTGGTCACGCGCGTGATGGCGAAGTCGAAGGACGGCACCGACGTGCCGGTCAACATCGTGGCGATGAAGGGGGTCGCGCTCGACGGCTCCAACCCCGCCCTGCTGACGGCGTACGGCGGCTACGGCGTGTCGACGCGACCGCGCTATTCGCGGCGCATGCTGTTCTGGCTGCGGCATGGCGGCGTGCTGGCCGTGGCCAACATCCGCGGCGGCGGCGAGTTCGGCGAGGAGTGGCATCACGCCGGCAACCTGACGAGGAAGCAGAACGTGTTCGACGACTTCGCGGCATGCGCGCGGATGCTGATCGATCGCGGCTACACGACTTCGAAGAAGCTCGCGATCGAAGGGGGCAGCAACGGCGGCCTGCTGATGGGCGCCGAACTGGTCCAGCATCCCGAGCTGTACGGCGCGGTGGTCAGTCACGTCGGGATCTACGACATGCTGCGGGTCGAGCTGACGCCCAACGGGGCGTTCAACGTGACCGAGTTCGGCACCGTCAAGGACCCCGCGCAGTTCGATGCGCTGTATGCCTACTCGCCGTATCACCACGTCGTCGATGGCATGACCTATCCGCCGCTGCTGATGACGACCGGCATCAACGACGGTCGCGTCGATCCGTGGCAGAGCCTGAAGATGGCGGCACGACTGCAGGCGGCCAACCCCGACGGCAAGCCGGTCCTGCTGCGCGTCGCGGGCGATGCCGGCCACGGCCAGGGCATGTCGCTGTCGTCGTCCATCGAACTCGACGCCGACACGTTCGCGTTCATCTTCGCGAGCCTGGGGATGGACATGACGACGTCGAAGGGCGTGGGACAAGCCGCGCCGCAGCCGACGACCGGCCCCGGCTTGCCGCCGACGCGTTGAGCGTGGGCGAGGGATCGCGACGATGAGGATGATGCGCGTCCCGCGGGCGCTGGCCGACTGGTTCGACTTCCGCCGTTCCGTCACGATCATCGTCGTGGTGCTGGGTGGCTACGTCGCCTGGCTGTATCGCGTGACGCATGCGCCGGATGTCGACCGTACCCAGGCTTTTGGTGCGGCGCTCGGCGGGGGCGTGGTGGTCGGCGTGGTGCTCGCGTTGCCGTTGATCGGGCTCGTGTTCGGCTTCGTCGATTTCGTGGACGAACGCGTGTGGACGCCGTGGCAAGGCATCTATCACGCGTTCGACGACCATCAGATCCGGGTCGTCGAGGCGCGCGGCGTGCTGTGGTTCTGCAGCGCCGACGTCCATGCGGCGCTCGGCATGCGACGTCGCGCCGGCGTGACGAGGTCGCTGCGCGCACTCGAACGACACGAGGATCCCGAAGCGGGCGAGATGCTGTCGAACGCGGGCCTGGTGCGCCTGCTCGGCAAGAGCACCGACCGCAGCACGCTTCGTTTCCTCGCGTGGGCCGACCGCGACGTCCATCGTCAGTGGCAGAGGCGGCGCGCGGGCGAGACGATGGTCGGCGAACTGACAACCACGACCGCCGCGACCGCCGCGACTGCCGCAACCTCCCCGCCTCGCGACGCGCGCCCCTGATCCTCACTCGCCTGCGAATCCGCCCATGTCGCGCCTGACCCGAACCCTGAGCCACATCATCATGACCGCTGCTTCACTCGCTTCCATCACTCCGTCGCTCGCGCAGGACGCCACCCAACCACCGGTCGCGGCCCGCAAACCGCATGTCGTCGAGTCGCCCAACGGCGGTCGCGAAGATCCGTACTACTGGCTGCGCGACGACACCCGCAAGGACCCGGAGATGCTCGCGTATCTGAACGCGGAGAACGCGTGGTTCGCGCAATACGCGGCGCGCTATCAGGGACTGCAGGCGAAGCTGTTCGACGAGATCAAGGGCCGCATCAAGCAGGACGATTCGACGGTGCCGGCGCGCCACGGCGCCTGGTGGTACTACACGCGCTACGTCGAAGGCCAGGAGTATCCGGTCTATGCGCGACGCGAGAGCGGCACGACGTACAGCGAGGCCGTGCCCGAAGTCGTGATGCTCGACGTCAACGCGATGGCCGTGGGCCACGACTTCTTCCAGGTCGGTGGCATGGACGTCAGTCCGAGCCAGAAGATGCTGGCCTATGCGCAGGACACCGTGGGTCGTCGGCAATACGAGATCCACTTCAAGAACCTGGCGACTGGTGAAAGCTATGCCGATATCGTGCCGCACGCGAGCGGCGACATGGCCTGGGCCACGGACGACAAGTCGCTGTTCTACGTCGAGAACGATCCGGAGACGCTGCGCAGCTACCGCGTCAAGAAGCACGTCCTCGGCACCGAGGCGAAGGACGACGTCCTGATGTATGAGGAGAAGGACGAGGGCTACTACACGAGCGTCCATCGCACGACGTCGGAGGAGTACATCGTCATCGACCTCCAGGCCACCGAGTCCGACGAGCAGCGCATCCTGCGGGCCGACACACCCGAGGGAAAATTCAAGGTCTTCACGCCGCGCCGCCCCAATTTCCACTATCACGCGAGCCACATTGGAGACGTGAAGAGCGGTGA
>CAZZWS010000013.1:19203-32425 GCA_964657795.1 Beijerinckiaceae bacterium | reverse complement strand
GCTGCAGGTCGAGCAGATGCGGCGCGCCGGCGCCGGCGCGCTCTACGAGCAGTTCCTGCGCATCAAGGCCGCGCTCGAAGCCGCCGGGATGTTCGACGCCGCACGCAAACGAACCTTGCCCGCGCATCCGCGCGTGATCGGCGTCGTCACCTCGCTGCAGGCGGCCGCGTTGCGCGACGTGCTGACCACGCTGGCGCGCCGCGCGCCGCACGTCGAGGTGCTGGTTTTCCCGACGCCGGTGCAGGGGCCCGAAGCCCCGGCCCGTATCGTCGACGCCATCGTCGCGGCCTCGCACGTCGACGCGCGGCATCCGGTCGACGTGCTGCTCGTGGTGCGTGGCGGCGGCAGCATCGAGGATCTCTGGGCCTTCAACGACGAACGCGTCGCACGGGCGATCGCGGCGTCGCTCGTCCCGGTCGTGACCGGCATCGGACACGAGACCGACTTCACGATCGCGGACTTCGTCGCCGATGTTCGCGCCCCGACGCCGACGGCGGCGGCCGAGCTGGCGAGTCCGGATGCCGCCCTGTTGACCACGCGCGTCTCGCAACGCCGGTCCGCTCTCGCGAAACTGCTCGAACGCGTCCTGAACACGTCGAGCCAGCGGGTCGACGAGGCGACGCGACGGCTGCGATCGCCGCAGCAGCGCATCTTCGCGGCCGAGGAGCGTCTCGACGCCGCGTGTCGACGACTGGTCAGGGCGCAAGTGCTCGCGATGGCCGAGTCGACACGGGCATTGATGCAGGTCGCCGGTCGGCTCACGGGGGCGGCGCCGGCGCTCGATCTTCGAACCGCTCGCACCGCAGCCTTCCGCGCACGGCTCGCGCGGGCGGGCGCGAGCCGGCTGCACCGCGCGACCGACGCCGTCATCCACGCGAGACAACGACTGGTCCTGCTCGATCCTCGGGGCGTCCTCGAGCGCGGCTACGCGATCGTCCTGGACGCCGATGGCCGCGTTGTCAGCGATCCATCGGCCTTGCGAACGGGCCAGCGTCTGACGATCGAGGTGGCGAGAGGACGCTTCGCTGCGGAGGTCGTGGATCTCGATCAGGGCGTCGTGTGATCGCGGTGTCCGCGGCGTCAGCGACTCTCTCAAAACGCAGGATCGCGCACTTTCGACGAGTGTCGCCAGCTAGAATCGCGTCCTCGACGGCCGGTCCGAGCCGCGCAGACGACCACTGCGCACACGTTGTCAGCAATTCATCCTGGTCGGTGGCCGGCGCATGCCAAGGAACACTCAATGGAACACAAGCTACCCCCGCTGCCGTACGCCATGGACGCCCTCGCGCCCAACGTGTCGAAAGAGACGCTCGAATACCACTACGGCAAGCATCATCAGACGTACGTGACCAACCTCAACAACCTGATCAAGGGCACGGAGTTCGAGGAAGCGTCGCTGGAGGACATCGTCAAGAAGTCGTCGGGCGGCCTCTTCAACAACTCGGCGCAGGTCTGGAACCACACGTTCTACTGGAACAGCCTGTCACCCAATGGCGGCGGTGACGCCACCGGCGCCATCGGCGACGCCATCAAGGCCAGGTGGGGTGACTTCGCGACGTTCAAGGAAACGTTCACGAAGGCCGCCATCGGTCAGTTCGGATCGGGCTGGGCCTGGCTGGTCAGGAAGGGCGACGGCGTGGACATCGTCACCACCGGCAACGCCGACACGCCGCTGAAGGGCTCGGACACCGCGCTGCTCACGTGCGACGTCTGGGAGCACGCGTACTACATCGATTACCGCAACGCGCGCCCGAAGTACATGGAAGCGTTCTGGAACCTCGCCAACTGGGACTTCGCCAGCAAGAACCTGGGCTGAGCTTCGTCCGCGGCATCCGGGGCGCGGTCGTCGACACGCCTCGGCCGCCGGCGCCGGCGCGCACCGGACGTCAGCGTGCCTTCGGCAGTCCGGTGATCGTGGTGCCGACGGCGACGCCGTGCTTCCTGAACCAGCCCAGGTTCATCTCCAGCGCATAACGGGCCGGCTTGGCCGCGCAGTGATTGGTCTCGGTCTGAGCCGCCATGTCCTCAACGTTGATGATGCGGCCGTCGTTGTCGATGAAGGCGACGGACAGCGGGATCAACGTGTTGCGCATCCACATGCATTGCACGGCAGGCTGGTCGAACAGGAAGACCATGCCCTGGCTGTCGCCCATCTCCTTGCGAAACATCAGCCCGCGCTCGCGTTCGCTCGGCTCCATGGCCACTTCGGCGCGGATCAGGTGGATGCCGGCCGACAGCGGGATGACCCTGAACTCCGTCGGGCTGGCCTGCGCGGAGACCCGATGCGGCAACGCGATGAGGCTCGTCACCGCCAGGCACGTCGCGAACATCGCGCGCAGGGATGCAATCCGCTGGGGACGCGTCCAACGAAAAACCGGCTTGGGGCTTGTCAACGCAGGGGCAATGGACATGGATGAACCTTGGGCTGGATGGAACAACGGTCGGACCGCATCGCGACCAAACGATTCCGGGCGTCCCGCGCGAAGCGAACGACAAGCGCGCGGAAGCCTGGCCGTGGCAGACATCGATCGTCATAACGAAAATGCCGGCACGAGGCCGGCATTCAGACTGCGAACCACCGCAGACGACTTCAGTTCAGCGGCTTGTCGCCCACCTTGGCTTCGCGCTTCGCGAGGCGCTTCTTGGACTTCGCGAGGCGGGCAGCCTTCGCGTCGCTCATCGGCTTGTCGGAAGCGGCTGCATCCCTCTTGGCCGTCACGGCGGTGCCGGCGGGTGCCTGGGTCGGGGGAACGCCACCGGTTTGGGCGAAAGCCGCGGCTGCGAACAGCGAAGCGACTAGCGTAGCGATCAGCTTGCTCATGTTGATATCCTCAAAAGTTCGTCAAGTATGTTTTTCGGTCTGACTCGATTGGCCTGCCTGCCTGGGTCGAATCGCGGGCCAGAACGTCGGGTCACCTCCACTAACGCCGATTGCGAACGCCGGTTGACAATCTTCCGTGTCACGCTGTTTCAGACACTTCCGTCTCGGGGTCAATCGACACGGTCATACCGGCTTCGCAAAATTCGGCGTGCTCGTTAGTCTATCCGCTTCCACCTCGATCCACCTACCGGGTTCTATGGCGAGTCGCGTCAGATGCAGCGGCCCGATCGCCGCGCGCACGAGACGCAACGTCGGGTGGCCGACCGCCGCCGTCATCCGGCGCACCTGGCGATTGCGGCCTTCGGTCAAGGTGACTTCGATCCACGACGTCGGCTGATGCGCGCGCACACGGATCGGCGGCTCGCGCTCGGCGAGGGCCGGTGCATCGATGGCGACCGCGTGCGCCGGCCGCGCGCGATAGCGATCTTCGCCTTCGCCGACCCAGAGGCCTTCCGCGAATCGTCGGAGCGCTCCCGGCTCCGGGGTGCCCTCGACTTGGGCCCAATAGCGCTTCGGAAGGCGATGCCGCGGCCCGGTGATGGTCGCCTGCAACGCGCCGTCGTCGGTCAGCAACAACAGGCCCTCGCTGTCGCGATCGAGGCGACCGGCCGCGTACACGTCGGGGATGGCCATATAGTCGGCCAGGGTGGGGTGCGCGCCGTCCGTGGTGAATTGCGACAGGACGCCGTACGGTTTGTTGAATGCGATCAACATGCGGCCCTCGCAGGCGTGTCGGGAAGCGAACTGGCCGGTTCGGGCATAATCGCGGGCTTACTTTAGCGGGCTCGGGGTCGATCCGTGCTCGGCGACATCACGGAGAAATGCATGTCCGAACACGTCAAGATCCCCAGCGCGGGTCAGAAGATCACCGTCAACGCCGATTATTCCCTGAACGTCCCGGATCAGCCGATCATTCCCTACATCGAGGGCGACGGCACGGGCCTGGATATCACGCCCGTGATGATCAAGGTGGTCGACGCGGCGGTCGCCAAGGCCTACGGCGGCAAGAAGCAGATCCAGTGGATGGAGATCTTCGCCGGCGAGAAGTCGACGAAGGTCTACGGCCCGGACGTGTGGCTGCCGCCCGAGACGCTCGAAATCCTGAAGGACTACGTCGTCTCGATCAAGGGACCGCTGACGACGCCGGTAGGCGGCGGCATCCGCTCGCTGAACGTGGCGTTGCGACAGGAGCTCGACCTCTACGTATGCCTGCGTCCGGTGCGTTACTTCGCCGGCGTGCCCAGCCCCGTCAAGGCGCCCGAGAAGGTCGACATGGTCATCTTCCGCGAGAACTCGGAAGACATCTATGCCGGCATCGAGTACGCGGCCGAGAGCGATCAGGCGAAAAAGCTGATCAGGTTCCTGATCGACGACATGGGCGTCAAGAAGATCCGCTTCCCGAACACGTCGGGCATCGGCATCAAGCCGGTGTCGCGCGAAGGCACGGAGCGCCTCGTGCGGAAGGCCATCCAGTACGCCATCGACAACGACAAGCCGTCGGTGACGCTGGTGCACAAGGGCAACATCATGAAGTTCACGGAAGGCGGCTTCCGTGACTGGGGCTACGCGCTGGCGCAGAGCGAGTTCGGCGCAGAAATGATCGACGGCGGCCCGTGGTGCAACTTCAAGAACCCGAAGACGGGCAACGAGATCATCGTCAAGGACGTCATCGCCGACGCGTTCCTGCAGCAGATCATCCTGCGCCCCAACGAGTACTCGGTCATCGCCACGCTCAACCTCAACGGCGACTACATCTCCGACGCGCTGGCCGCGCAGGTCGGCGGCATCGGCATCGCGCCGGGCGCCAACCTGAGCGACTCCGTCGCGATGTTCGAGGCGACCCACGGCACCGCGCCCAAGTACGCGGGCAAGGACTACGTCAATCCGGGCTCCGAGATCCTGTCGGCCGAGATGATGTTGCGGCACATGGGCTGGCTCGAGGCGGCGGACCTGATCATCAGCTCGATGGAGAAGTCCATCCTGTCGAAGAAGGTCACCTACGACTTCGCCCGTCTCCTCGACGGCGCGACGCAGGTCTCGTGCTCGGCCTTCGGCCAGGTCATGATCGACCACATGTAGGACGCGGGGGCTGCGCGTCGCGGCGATGCGCCTGCATCCGTCGCGACGCGAAGCGATGTTCGGGCAAACCGGGTCTCCATGCACCCACACCGAGTCCAGCCTTGCTCCGCGATGGCGGGACGCGCGCACAATGCGGCGGTCACGCCGGCGGACCATGCCGATGCCGTGACGCTTCGCCACCGGACCCGTGCCGATGAAACCTGGCTTCGCAAGGCCGCTGTACATCCTGCCGTTCGATCACCGCAACTCCTATGTCAGCGAGATGTTCGGTTTCGCGTCTCCGCTGTCGCCCGAGCACCAGGCGATCGTCGTCGACAGCAAGCGGCTCATCTACGACGGTTTCCTGCGCGCGCTCGACCTCGGCGTGCCGCAGGTCGACGCGGGGATCCTCGTCGACGAGGAATTCGGCAAGGCGATCCTCGCCGATGCGCGCGAGCGCGGAATCGCGACGGCGGTCGCCACCGAACGCAGCGGCGGCGACGAATACGCGTTCGAGTACGGCGACGACTGGGCCGCGCGTCTCGACGCGATGCAGCCGACCTTCGCGAAGGCGCTGGTCCGCTACAACCCGGACGGCGACACCGCGCTGAACGCGCGTCAGACTGCGCGCCTCAGGCTGTTGTCCGAGCATTGCCGCGCGCGCGAGCTGCATTTCATGTTCGAGTTGCTGGTGCCGGCGACCGACGCCCAGCTCGAAACGGCCGGCGGCGACAAGACCGTCTTCGATCGAGACGCCCGCCCGCTACTGATGGATCGTGCGATCCGCGAACTGCAGGACGCCGGCGTCGAGCCCGACATCTGGAAGATCGAAGGCCTGTCGGAGGCCGACGACTGTCGACGCATCGTCGCCACCGCGCGCCGCGACGGCCGCGACGCGACGGCGTGCATCGTCCTCGGGCGCGGCGCCGACGAGGCGCAGGTCATCCGCTGGTTGACCGTGGCTGCCGGGGTGCCGGGGTTCATCGGCTTCGCGGTCGGTCGGACCAGCTTCTGGGATGCCGTCGCCGGCTTTCATGCGCGCACGATGACGCGGCAGACGGCCGTCGAGGTCGTCGCCAACAAGTTTCACGAGTGGGTCACCGTCTTCGAGAAAGCCCGGACGATGCAGCCGTCCGTCGCTGCCTGAGCATCGACGAAGCCCGCCGATCGATCACCGCGCCCACGGCAGCGACGCCGCCGGCCTCACCTTGACTGTCCCCATGCGAACCCGCAGCCCCCTGGCCGGCAAGCCCGCGCCCGCATCGATGCTCGTCGACATTTCCGCGCTGCTCGCGGCGTATCACGACGAGCGGCCCGACCCGTCGAACCCGCGGGAACGCATCGTCTTCGGCACCTCGGGCCATCGCGGATCGTCGCTCGATCGCTCGTTCAACGAGTGGCACGTGCTCGCCATCACGGAAGCCATCTGTCGCTATCGCGCGAAGGAGGGCATCGACGGGCCTCTGTATCTGGGCATCGACACGCACGCGCTGTCGCAGCCGGCGTGCGCCAGCGCGCTCGAAGTGCTCGCGGCCCACGGCGTCGATGTCATGCTGGCCGTCGACGACGAGTACACGCCGACGCCGGCCGTGTCGCACGCGATCCTCGTGTTCAATCGGGGGCGAGGAGTTGACGACAGCACAGGCGGCGGCCGCGCCGACGGCATCGTGATCACGCCGTCGCACAACCCGCCGCAGGATGGCGGCTTCAAGTACAACCCGCCGCACGGCGGACCGGCCGGCACCGAAGCGACGAAGTGGATCGAGAACGAGGCCAATCGGTTGCTGGAAGGGGGGCTGCGCGAAGTCAGGCGGATGCCGCATGCGCAGGCACTGAAGGCGGCGACGACGCATCGCTTCGACTTCATCGAGAGCTATGTCGGCGACCTCGGCGCCGTCGTCGATCTGCAGGCGATCGCCGATGCGCGGATCGCGATGGGCGTCGACCCGCTCGGCGGCGCGGGCGTCCACTACTGGCCGGTCATCGCGGAGCGTTACCACCTGAACCTGACGGTCGTCAGCGACGTCGTCGATCCGACGTTCGGGTTCATGACCGTCGACAGCGACGGCCAGATCCGCATGGACCCGTCGTCTGCGTGCGCGATGCAACGGCTGTTGTCGTTGAAGGATCGCTTCGACATCGCCTTCGCCTGCGATCCAGACCACGATCGGCACGGCATCGTGACACGCACGCACGGGCTCCTGCCGCCCAACCACTACCTGTCGGCGGCGGTCGACTACCTGTTCGGTCATCGACCCGCGTGGGGTCCGACGATCGGGGTCGGCAAGTCGGTCGTGACCACGCGGGTGCTGGACCTCATCGCGCGGAAGCACGGGCGTCCGCTGCAGGAGATGCCGGTCGGGTTCAAATGGTTCGTGCCCGGATTGATGGACGGCAGCATCGGCGTGGCCTGTGAAGAGAGCGCCGGTGCGACGTTCCTGCGGCGCGACGGGTCGGTGTGGACGACCGACAAGGACGGCATCGTCGCCGCGTTGCTCGCGGCCGAGATGACGGTCAAGACGGGCCGCGACCCCGGGACGCTGTACGGCACGTTGGCCGATGCCTGCGGCAATCCGGTCGCCGATCGCATCGAGACGCCCGCGGCACCCGCGCAGATGGCCTTGCTCGGCAAGCTCGCCCCGTCGCAGGTACATGCCGACCAGCTCGCCGGCGACGCGATCGATCTCGTCATCGACAAGGCGCCGGGCAATGGTCAACCGATTGGCGGCATCAAGGTCGGTACGTCGTCTGGCTGGTTCGCGGCGCGACCGTCGGGCACCGAGCCGTTGTACAAGATCTACGCCGAGAGCTTCAAGGGGACGGAGCATCTGCAACGCTTGCTGGAAGAGGCGCAGGCCCTGGTCGACGCGGCGCTCGTGCCCCCCGACGGTGCCGCGGCGGGCTGATCGACTTCAGCGTCGGCATTCCCGACCAGCGCTGCACGTCGCCCACAAAAAAACCCGGCCTGGGCCGGGTTTCTTTGCATCGCCAACGCCGATCACGGCGCCTGGATGTTCGACGCCTGTTTGCCCTTCGGACCTTGCGTCACTTCGAACTGGACCTTCTGACCCTCTTTCAACGTCTTGAAGCCATTCATCTGGATTGCCGAGAAATGCGCGAAGAGGTCTTCGCCCCCGTCATCGGGCGTGATGAAACCGAATCCCTTCGCATCGTTGAACCACTTGACTGTACCTGTTGCCATGAAAACGATCTTTCAAAAAGAGGACCGGCGGTAACGCCGCTATTGGAGCCTTGGTTCAAGAGCTCGCCGCAGTGCGGTCCACCCCTCCCTGAACATTCGAGCTCTGCTCATGTCGGCTTGCAAGTTCGTGATGCGAATGGCCTCGTACGAACGAGAATGAGACCAACCCTGATAGACGGATGACTTGACAGCGAACACCGAAACATTCTTGAAGCTGGGCCAGACAATGTCAAGCCCGGAAATTCCCCGCATGCCGGCCGCCAGTCGGCCGTTGGCGGCCGACAAAAACACCGGCGGCGCCGTGACAGCGAGGCCGCGAAGAGTAAACTCGTCGCGACGGAGTCACGTTATTTTTTCTGGGTGCGCGAGGTTTCCGGCGCTGCGACGGCAGGGATGGCCCTCTTGCCTTTTCGAAGCGCACACCCACCTGGGTTTTCCTGAGGTTGGCATTAGAATTGCGTCGATGTCCCAGCAAGTTCCTGATCAAAATCCAACGACGGTCGTCGAGCGAGAGGTCAAGCTCGACCCCCAACGGGTCGAGCCGCCACCGATCTATCAGGTGATGATCCTCAACGACGATTACACGCCGATGGAGTTCGTCGTGATGGTCCTGCAGCAGTTCTTCAGCAAGGATGCGGACCAGGCTTTCCAGATCATGTGGAAAGTGCATATCGAAGGTAAGGGCGTCTGCGGGGTGTATCCCCGGGACATCGCAGCGACGAAGGTGGATCAAGTCATCGAGTTTTCACGGCAGCATCAACATCCGCTGCAGTGCGTGATGGAGGAAGCATGATCGCGCAGGAACTGGAAGTCAGTTTGCACATGGCGTTTGTCGAGGCCCGTCAGGCTCGCCACGAATTCATCACCGTCGAGCATTTGCTGCTGGCGTTGCTCGACAACCCGACGGCAGCTGCGGTCCTCCGCGCCTGCGCGGCGAACATCGACGATCTGCGGAAGAATCTGACGCATTTCATCAACGACAACACGCCTGTCGTGTCGGGGACCGACGAGATCGACACGCAGCCGACGCTCGGTTTCCAGCGCGTCATCCAGCGCGCGATGATGCACGTGCAGTCCACGGCCAACAGCAAGAAGGAAGTGACCGGTGCCAACGTCATGGTCGCGATCTTCGGCGAGAAGGATTCGCATGCCGTGTACTACCTGCACCAGCAGGGCATCACGCGCCTCGACGTGGTGAACTTCATCTCGCACGGCATCACCAAGAACGCCGCACAGCAGGGCGCGGGTTCTGAGGCCGAGTCCAGCGAGACCGAAGGCGAGAAGGAACAGCGCCAGACGGCGCTCGACCAGTTCACGCAGAACCTCAACGCGATGGCGCTGCAGGGCAAGATCGATCCGCTGATCGGGCGCGAGGCCGAGGTCGAGCGCGTCATCCAGATCCTGTGCCGGCGGCGGAAGAACAATCCGCTGCTGGTCGGCGAAGCCGGCGTGGGCAAGACCGCCATCGCCGAGGGTCTGGCCTGGCGCATCACGCAGAAGGACGTGCCCGAGATTCTCGAGAGCGCCGAGGTCTATTCGCTCGACATGGGCTCGCTGCTGGCGGGCACCAAGTATCGTGGTGACTTCGAACAGCGGCTGAAGGCGGTCCTCAAGCAGCTCAAGGAGAACACCAACGCCGTCCTGTTCATCGACGAGATCCACACGCTGATCGGGGCGGGTTCGGCCTCGGGCGGCACGCTCGACGCGTCCAACCTGCTCAAGCCGGCGCTGTCGTCGGGTCAGCTGAAGTGCATCGGCGCGACCACGTACAACGAGTATCGGGGCATCTTCGAGAAGGACCACGCGCTGTCGCGTCGTTTCCAGAAGATCGACGTCAACGAGCCGACCATCGAACAGACCGTGCAGATCCTGCGCGGCCTCAAGTCGCGCTTCGAAGAGCATCACGGCGTCAAGTATTCGGCCAACGCGCTGACGACCGCGGCCGAACTCGCTGCTCGCTTCATCAACGACCGGCACCTGCCCGACAAGGCGATCGACGTCATCGACGAAGCCGGCGCCGCGCAGCGCATCCTGCCGCCGGCCAAGCGCAAGAAGACCATCGGCAAGGCCGAGATCGAGGAGATCATCGCCAAGATCGCGCGCATCCCGCCGCAGAACGTTTCGTCGGACGATCGCAGCAAGCTGGCCACCATCGAGCGCGATCTGAAGAACGTCGTGTTCGGTCAGGAGCCGGCCATCGAGGCGCTGGCCGCATCGATCAAGATGGCGCGTTCGGGTCTCGGCAAGCCGGAGAAGCCGATCGGCGCGTTCCTGTTCTCGGGCCCGACCGGCGTCGGCAAGACCGAAGTCGCCAAGCAGCTCGCGTTCATTCTCGGCATCGACCTGATCCGCTTCGACATGTCCGAGTACATGGAGCGGCACGCCGTCTCGCGGTTGATCGGTGCGCCACCGGGCTATGTGGGATTCGACCAGGGCGGCCTGCTGACGGAGGCCATCGCCAAGAAGCCGCACGCGGTCCTGCTGCTCGACGAGATCGAGAAGGCGCATCCCGACGTGTTCAACATCCTGCTGCAGGTGATGGACCATGGCACGCTGACCGACAACAACGGACGCAAGGCCGACTTCCGCAACGTCATCGTCATCATGACGACCAACGCGGGCGCGGAAGCGCTGCAGAAGAATCGCATCGGCTTCAAGGACAGCAAGGAAGCCGGCGACGAGATGGGCGACATCAAGCGGATGTTCACGCCCGAGTTCCGCAACCGGCTCGATGCGATCATCAGCTTCAAGGCGCTCGACGAGGACATCATCCTGCGGGTCGTCGACAAGTTCCTCATGCAGCTCGAGGAGCAGCTGCACGAGAAGAAGGTCGACATCATCTTCGACGAGAACCTGCGGACCTATCTGGCCAAGAAAGGCTTCGATCCGTTGATGGGCGCCCGGCCGATGGCCAGGCTGATCCAGGACATGATCCGCCGCGCGTTGGCCGACGAGTTGCTGTTCGGACGGCTCGTCGGGGGCGGCAAGGTCACCGTGGAGCTCGACGACGACGGGAAGATCCGCCTCGTGTTTCCCGAAAGCGGCGGGGCTCCGCAGCCTCCGGCCGAGGTCGAGGAACTGGACGCCTGAGCCGTCGCATCACCAGCATCGTCAAAGCCCGCAACTCGCGGGCTTTTTTTCACCGGACGGCGAGGTTGATCGGCGGGTCTTCGGTCGCTGGAAGCGGAAGCCGGGCGTCGTTGGCCCGTGGAACGCGTGCGCAGGGTGCATCGGGCCGTGACCCCGTCGACATTTCGAGACAGCTCGGATCGCGATTGAAATGTGCGTGCCGCGTCGACGGCCACAATGACCGGCATCGCTCTTTGCATGGCCACAACATGCCCATCGTTCGACTGACTCTCGCCTTCGGCCTCGCGCTCGTCCTCGGGTCGAGTGGGATGGTCTTCGCGCAGGATCGCGGTTCACGAGAGGCGGGTCGCGACCGTGGCGCGGGCCTCGCTGGCGAGCAGCGGACAGCGAATGCGTCAGCTCCGGACAGAGCCGGCGCGGGATCCGGTCTCGACGAACGTTACCACCAGGATCACTACTACCCGTCGCGCGGCACGACCGTCGGCGCTTTGCCGCGAGGCAGTGTCCGCGTCGCGTACCGCGGCCGCGACTTCTATTTCCACGGCGGCGTCTGGTTCCGGGTCATCGACGACGGCTATCTGATCGACGAGCCGCCGATCGGGATCGTCGTGCCCCTGTTGCCGCCTTCGTATGCGACGCTGCCCTACGCCGGGGGTCCGTATTACTACGCGAACGGCGTGTATTACATGTCGGGTCCGGGCGGCTACGTCGTCGTCGCGCCGCCGCAGGGTGCCGATGATTCACGGTCGATTGCACAGCCCTTGCCCCGTTCCGCGAGCAATCCGCTGCAGCCGATCGTCTATCCCCGCAACGGCCAGAGCGCCGAACAGGCGGTCGCCGATCGTCAGACCTGCAATGCGTGGGCCAATGCGCAGCCGTTCAGCGCGAGGGACCTGTCGATCTACCAGCGGGCCATCGCCGCCTGCCTCGAAGGCCGCGGCTACACGGTTCGCTGAACCGCGTCGCCGCTCAGGCGTAGCGCGTCGGCCAGTCCTTCCCGCACCGTGGGAAAGCGTAGCCGGACGCCGAGTTCCTCGCGCAGGCGTCGACCGGACAGGCGTCGTGACTCACGCATGAAGCTCCACAGCGCCGGCGACACGCGGGCCTCGATGTCGGCGCGTGCGACGCGCTCGGGTCGTGGCAGGCCGTGCGTGTCGGCGACGAGATCGAACCAGTCCCCCATCCGCATGTCGCTGTCGTCGACCGCGTGATAGACGCGCTGCGCCGCGCCTCTGAACATCGTCGCGGCGACGATGCGGGCGAGGTCGTCGGCATGGATGTGATTGGTGTGTACATCGTCTGCCGTGCGGAGCGCCGGCGTTCCGGCGGCGAGGCGGGCGAGCGGCAGTCGATCGGCCGCATAGATGCCGGGGACGCGCAGGATGCTCAGCGTCACGCGACGATCGACGGCCCAGCCTCGCAGGCTTCGTTCGGCGGCGACCCGCCGTCGCGCGCGATCGCTTTCCGGCGCAACGCCGCGGGTCTCGTCGACGACGGCGTCCTGACAATCGCCATAGACGCCGCTCGTGCTGATGTAGACGAAGCGCCTGACGCCATGCAGGGCGCGCAGCAAGGATCCCGTGCGTGTATCGGTCTGCCCCGAGCCGGGCGGCGGCGCGAGATGGATCACGGTCGAGGCGAGGCCGCCGAGCCGGACCAGCGTGCCGCAGTCGTCGAGGTCGGCGACGATCGGCGTGACGCCGGCGTCGCGCAATGCCGGGGCGCCAGCGGCGGATCGCACCGTCGCGAAGACCCGGAAGCGATGGCCGATCAGCCCGACGAGGCGTCGTCCCACGTCACCGCAGCCAACCACTAGAATGCGGGGCTTGGCGAAGCGACCGTTGCGTCGCGCGACGGCGGAGTCAGGCGCCGCCGGCGCGGTCGCATTCATCGATCGATGCGCCGATCGATGCCCCGTCGTCCGCGCGCCGTTCGTGCCGAAGCGCTCGCCGACGCGTCGATCGACCGCACGCCTTCGCTGATCATCTCCT
>CAZZWS010000013.1:0-19193 GCA_964657795.1 Beijerinckiaceae bacterium | reverse complement strand
CACCGTCATCTCCTTCTCACCTATCGATCCAGTATGACATTCACCGTAACGGTTCAAGCCAGCGGGCACCGCTTCGAAGTCGGCGACGACGAGACGGTGCTCGCCGCCGCGTTGCGCGCGGGAGTG
Organism: Beijerinckiaceae bacterium; assembly: GCA_964657795.1. Taxonomy (GTDB): domain Bacteria; phylum Pseudomonadota; class Gammaproteobacteria; order Burkholderiales; family Burkholderiaceae_D; genus CAHJXF01. Next base: position 19,067 of record CAZZWS010000013.1, on the reverse strand, counting down.
GGCCTTCCGTACGGCTGCAAGAACGGCGCCTGCGGATCGTGCCGGGGCCGCATCGTCGAAGGTCGCTTGCGGCACGGACCGCATCAGCCGAGCGCGCTGTCGGTCGAAGACGAGGCTCGCGGCGGAGCGCTGTTCTGCAGCGCCTACCCCGAAAGCGATCTCGTGCTCGAAGTCCGCGAGGTCCGCGGCATCGGCGAGATCCCGATCAAGAAGTTGCCCGCGCGCGTTGCCAGCCTGACGCGTCCGGCGTCCGACGTGGTCGTCATCCGCCTGCAGTTGCCGGCTGCCGAGCGGCTGCAGTATCTGCCGGGTCAGTATGTCGAGATCATCCTGAAGGACGGTCGCCGCCGCAGCTATTCGATGGCGACGGCGCCGGGTGTGGAGGACCAGATCGAACTGCACGTGCGGCACACGCCCGGCGGTGTCTTCACCGACCACGTCTTCGGCGCCGGAGCCACGCAGATGAAGGAGCGCGACATCCTGCGCTTCGAAGGCCCGCTCGGCACGTTCTTCCTGCGCGACGACAGCAGCAAGCCGATCGTGCTGGTCGCGAGCGGGACGGGCTTCGCGCCGATCAAGGCGATCGTCGAGTTCGCGATCCTCAAGTCGCTGGATCGGCCGATCACGCTGTACTGGGGCGGTCGTCGGCCGCACGATCTGTACATGGACGCGCTGGCGCGGGGCTGGACGGATGCGCTGCCGTCGTTCCGCTACGTCCCGGTGATCTCGGACGCGCTGGCCGAAGACGACTGGACCGGTCGCACGGGCTTCGTGCATCGCGCGGTGATGGAGGATTTCCCGGACCTGTCGGGGTATCAGGTCTATGCCTGTGGTGCGCCCGTGATGGTGGAGGCGGCGCGTCGCGAATTCGCCGCAACCCGTGGCTTGCCCGCCGATGAATTTCATGCGGACTCGTTTACCACTGAAGCGGATCTCGCAGCCGTTGCATGAGCGTTTGACCGGAGTGCGGTGTGCCGCAACGATGTTTACGCTTCGCGGTTTGGCTGCTCAGTGATGTGAGCCACGTCTTTTTCGAGGAGAAAAGCATGGTGTTCGCACGAACGGTCGTGATGGTCGCCCTTGCCTGGGCTGCCGGCCTTGCCAGCCATGTTGTCGCCGCAGCGGAAATCGAGACCGGACCTGTGCCGCCAGCACGTGCCGGCGTACCGCCGGCGGAGGACTTCTTCAAGGCGGCGCAATACAAGAACGTGCAGTTGTCGCCGGATGGACGTCGGTTGGCGGCGCTCGTGCCGATCAATGGCCGTGCCAACCTCGCGCTAGTCGATCTCGAACACAAGAAGGTCATCGCACTGACCGGACGGACCAGCGACGACGTGTCCAGCTATCGGTGGCTTGGCGATCGTGTGATCGAGGCGAGGATCGCCGATCTGGATGAAGCCGGCGGCGTCTTGCACGAGCACAACCACACCCTGATCGATGTCGTCGATCAGGTCGAGTTGCGCGACCTGCATACGATCTCCCGCTTCGGCAATGCGACGATCATCGAAGCGCTCGATGCCGACGGCACCGATCTGATCGTCGAGACGCACGATCGCAGTTCGAGTTCGTTCACCAACCGCGCCATCGTCTACGGCGGCTACGACGCCTACCGCTACAACGCGCGGACGGGGAAGAAGCAGCTCCTCACGCACGAATCACCGGGCGACGTGGGCGAGTTCATTTCGGATCACGAGGGACAGGTCCGTATCGCGGTCTCCACGCCGCGCGATGGCGAGCGGTTCGTGGTGTCTTATCGTCGCAGCAACGACGACAAGTGGACCACGTTGCGCGACGACCCGGTCGACGAGCCGAGCCTCGAACCCATCGCGTTCGACGACGACAACCGGACCCTTTATGTCCGCGTGCCGGACAAGCAGCGCAAGGGCATGCGCGACGTCTACGCGTTCGATACGGAAACGGGGCAGTTGGGTCAGAAGATCTTCGTCGCTGCCGAGGTCGATGCGGGCGGAGTCGTGCTCGACCGGGTGCAGCACAAGGTCGTCGGCGTGCGCGATGGATCGCCTGCCGGGATCGCGTGGATCGATCCCAGGTGGAACGCGGTGCAGAAGGCGATCGACGCGGCATTGCCCGGCGCGCACAACCATCTGCAATGGGCACGCAACGCCACCGATCGCGTCATCGTCATGTCCGAGACGGAGGTCTTGCCGCCCATCTACTACATGCTGGATCGCAAGACGATGCAGATGGAACGTGTCGCCCAGTCGCGGCCGTGGCTCGGGCAGGCCGAGCTGTCGCCGCGTCGGGCGGTGAGCTACAACGCGCGGGACGGTCTTCGGATTCCGGCGTACCTGACCTTGCCGAAGCATCCCGACGGCGCGAAGCCGCCATTGATCGTCGACATCCACGGCGGTCCCTATGTCAGCGGCGCGCACTTCGGATTCGATGCCGATGCGCAGTTCTTCGCGTCGCGTGGATATGCGACCTTGCAACCGAATTTCCGTGGCACGACCGGCTACGGCGATGCGTTCGAGAAGGCCGGGTTTCGGCAGTGGGGCCTGGCGATGCAGGACGACGTCACCGACGGCGTCAAGTGGCTGATCGCGACGGGACAGGTCGATGCCGATCGGATCTGCCTCTACGGTGCCAGCTACGGTGGCTATGCGACGCTGTGGGGTCTCGAGAAGGAGCCCGACCTGTTTCGTTGCGGCATCGCGTTCCTCGCTGTCTCGGATCTCGAACTGCTGATCGACGTCAATTGGTCCGATACCAATGGCTTCGACGTCGGTGGCGCATCGCTCGCCTACTACAAGCGCACGATCGGCGACCCCGCGACCGACCGCGAGAAGATGCGCGCCGTCTCGCCGATCCGCCATGCCGATCGGATCAGGGCCCCGCTGCTGCTGGCCTATGGATCGTCCGATCAACGCGTGCCGCTCGTCCACGGCAACGAGATGCGCAGTGCGCTGGAACGCGCCGACAAGCCTTACGAGTGGGTCGTCTACTCGGACCAGCAACACCAGTATTTCAGCCCGGAGAATCGCGACGACTTCTATCGCCGGGTCGATGCGTTCCTGTTGAAGTACGTCGCACCGCGGGATACGACCGCAGCGACGAAAGCGTTGACGAGCGCGGATGCGTCCGTGGCTAGGTCCCCGGCGGAAGCGGCGACGACGGTCGTTCAATGAAGCGCATGCGTCGTCGCAAATGTACCGTCCTGAATACGTCGGTCATCACGCTCCACCGTCTCTTCGAAGGATGCCCATGTCGCTCGTCCGTCCGCTTTCGCTGGCCCTGCTGCTGTCGCTGATCGTCGCCGGACCGGCGACGGCAGAGACCGCGGACGCGAGCGTCGCGATCGATCGGAACGGTCTTCCGCCCGTCACGGCGTTCTTCAAGCGGCCGCAGTACACGCAGCTCACGCTCTCGCCCGATGGCAAGCTTTTCGCGGCCATCGTGCCGGCGCTCGGCCGCCAGAACATCGCGTTGATCGACCTGGACAAGACGAGCGGAAAACTGCTCTCGTCCTTCAGGGGTGAAGACGTCGTCAGCTATCGCTGGATCGGTGACCGGATGCTGGAGGTCACGACCGCCAACATCGACGACGCGGGCGGCAATCGAACCCGGCGCATCGCGCTGATCGACACGAACGGCCAGCTGGTCCGCGACCTGCGCACGATGGGACACCACGGTGCCGGACGCATCATCGGCGTCCTCGATCGGGCGGGCGAGGAACTGCTGGTCCAGTCGTACGAGCGCAACCTCGCCAGCCTGGACGCCTATCGCTACACCCCACGCGACAATCGCTCTGAACTACTAACGCTGCAGAGTCCGGGGGACGTCGTCGACTTCGTGGCCGATCGCGCCGGACAGGTGCGCGCCGCGGTGTCGATCCCGAAAGGCGGCACGCGCCGGATCGTCTCTTACCGACGGTCCAACGAAGACAAGTGGGTCACGTTGCGCGACGAGCCGGTCGAAGCGCAGACAATCACACCGATTTCCTTCGACTTCGACAACCGGACGCTCTACGTCTACTCGGTGGATCCGGACAACGCGAATCGGCAGGCGATCTATCGCTTCGACCCGGAATCGAACCGGCTCGGCGAGCGCGTCTACGAGAACAAGTCGATCGATGCGGGTGCCCTCGTGTTCGATTTCGTCCGCAAGCTGCCGATCGCGGTCGGCGACGACTCCCGAAGCGGCTACGCGTGGATCGATCCGGAGTGGAAGCAGCTGCAGGCCGCCATCGACGCAGCGCTGCCTGGAACGCGCAACGTCATGTCGTGGGCGCGTTACGACGCGTCGCGGATCATCGTCACGACCGAATCGGACTCGCAGCCGCCGGTCTTCTATCTGCTCGATCGCAACACGCACAAGCTGCAGGAAGTCGCCGAGGCGTTCCCGAACCTGGCCGAGAAGGACCTGTCGCCGCGCCACTTCACGCGCTACCGGGCGCGGGATGGCCTGTCGATTCCGACCTTCCTGACGATGCCGCGAAAGCCGGACGGCACGAAGCCGCCGCTGATCGTGGACATCCATGGCGGCCCGTTCGTGCCGAAGCAGGGCGCCGGCTATAACCCGATGGCGCAGTTCCTCGCGTCGCGCGGATACGCAGTCCTGCAGCCCGACTTCCGCGGGACGCAGGGTTACGGCAGCGCCTTCGAGCAGGCCGGCTGGAAGCAGTGGGGACTGGCGATGCAGGACGACATCACCGATGGCGTGAAGTGGCTCGTCGAGACGGGCAAGGTCGATCCGGACCGGGTCTGCCTGATGGGTGGCAGCTACGGCGGCTACGCGACGTTGTGGGGACTCGAGAAGGAGCCGCAGATGTTCCGTTGCGGCGTGGCCTACGTCGCCGTCTCGGACATCGAGCTCCTGTTCGACGTCAACTGGTCCGACACCAATCGCGCCGACCTCGACAATTCCGCCACTAATTTCTACATCCGCTCGGTCGGCGACCCGGACAAGGATCGCGCGAAGCTCCGCGAGGTGTCGCCGCTGTATCACGCCGACCGCGTGCAGGCGCCGCTGCTGCTGGCCTACGGCGCGGCGGACGTCCGTGTTCCGCTGATCCACGGCAACCGCATGCGCAGCGCGCTCGACAAGTACGGCAAGTCGTACGAATGGGTCGTCTACAACGACGAAGGTCACGGCTTCACGAAGGACGAGAACCGCTTCGACTTCCATCGACGGATCGACGCGTTCCTGTTCAAGCATCTCGCGCCGCGCGATGCGAGCGCACGTACGAGCACGGACCCGTCGACCGTGGACTCGTCGCCGGACCGTTCGGCACCGAAGGTTCGCTGAGACGGGCCGTCGTCGCGATGTACGTCCCGAAGCACTTCCGCCACGACGAGACGGCCGACCTGCTGGCCGTGATGCGCCAACACAGCTTCGCGACGGTGGTCGCGTCGGTCGATGGCGAGCCGTTCGCGACCCATGCCCCGGTGCGGACCGAGCTCGCGGACGGTGGCGTGGTGACCATCGAAGGTCACGTCGCCTCCGCCAATCCGCACGCACGCGCGCTCCGTCAGGGGCGCGCGCTGGTCATTTTTCACGGCCCGCACACCTACATCTCGCCGACGCTCTATCGCACGGCCGGTCGCGTCCCGACCTGGAACTACATCGTCGTGCACGCGACCGGCACGGCGCGGATCGTCGACGAGGCACAGGCCAAGCACGCCATCCTCACGCGCCTGATCGCGGAACACGAGCCGGCGTTCAATGCGCGCTTCGAGCAGTTCGAGGAACGTAATCGCAACGCGTTGCTGAACGCCATCACCGGCTTCATCATCGTCGTCGACAAGCTCGAGGGAAAGTTCAAGCTCGGCCAGCACAGGCTGGCTGACGATCTCCCGGAGATGCAGGCGATGCACGAACGCGGCGACGCCGATCGACAGGCCATCGCACGATGGATGAAGCGGCTCGGCTTCTGGCAGTGACGGGTCGACGCGTCGGTCGACCGCAGCCTCAGGATCGCCGCATGAACCATCGCCTGACCGCCCAGACGCCGGTGACCACCGTGACGATCCCGCCGATTAGCCACGCGGCATGCGACAGGTCGGGCGACGCGATCCATGCTTGGACTTGTGCGGCGACGCCAGCCAGCAGCAGGATGATCGGCACGAGGCCGAGGGCCGTGCCGAAGAGGAATGGACCGTAACCGATCCGCGCGGCGCCGAGCACCACGCTCTGCAGCGGGAAGGGAATCGGCGTCATCCGCAGCAGCGTCACCGCGACCAGGCCATGACGGGTCACGCGTTCGTGGAAGCGCGCGAGCCGCGGGTCATTGCGTCTTGCGAGCCATCGTTCGACCGGCCCTCGCGCGGCGAAGCGCCCGACGGCATAGATCACGCTGCCGCTGACGAGCAGGCCGACGTAAGCGTATGCCGCTCCGCGCAAGCCGCCGAACAGCAGCACCGTGGTCGCGATCATCAGGGTGGACGGCACCGCCACCAGGTTGCCAACGATGAAGAAAACGACGACCGCGAACGGCGCCGGTGGCCAGTCGCGCAGGCGTGCCGCCGCGGCGGCGAGCTTCGCGGGATCGAGGGCGCCTGCGAGTGGGCCGACCGTCCATGCCAGCGCCAGCGCGACCAGCACGACGACGGCAACGACGACAACGATCGGTGGCAACGATGGGTGTGGACGACTTCGAGCCATGAGCGGATCGGTCGCCGCCGCTATCCGGGTGTCACGGCAGCGAGTCTTGCGGCGCCCGACGGACCTTCACCGGGCGAGGAAGATTCCTCGCGTACTCCGTCGATCGCCCCCGCCACTCATTCACCGAGGTAGGCGGCGCGAACCTTGGGGTCGTCGAGCATCGTCGTGGCGTCGCCGGTCATCGTGATCAGCCCCGATTCCATCACGTAGCCGCGATCCGCGGCCTGCAGCGCGAGACGCGCGTTCTGCTCGACCAGCAGCACGGTCACGCCCTGCTTGCGGATGTCGCGGACCACTTCGAAGATCTTGTCGACCATGATCGGCGACAGGCCCATCGACGGCTCGTCGAGCAGCAGCAGCGACGGATGGCCCATCAGCGCGCGCGCCATCGCCAGCATCTGCTGTTCGCCGCCGGACATCGTGCCCGCCAACTGCGCGGCGCGTTCCTTGAGGCGCGGGAAGACCGTGAACATGCGCTCGATGTCGGCCTTGATGCCCGCCTCGTCGTCGCGGACGTAGGCGCCCATGCGCAGGTTCTCGACGATGGTCATGCGGGCGAAGACGCCGCGGCCTTCGGGCACCATCGCCAGGCCCTGCGACAGCAGCTTGAACGTCGGCTGGCCGAGCAGGCTCCTGCCGTTGTAGACGATGTCGCCTTCGGTCGGCTTCAACAGCCCGGTGATGGCCTTCAGGGTCGTGGTCTTGCCGGCGCCGTTGGCGCCGATCAGCGTCACCAGCTCGCCGGTGCGGATCTCGAAGTCGATGCCCTTGACGGCCTTGATGCCGCCGTACGAGACCTTGAGGCCCTCGACCGACAGCATCTTTTCGGTCGCGACGGGTTTCGCGGGCCCGGCTGTCAATGCGTCGGCTATCGGTGTGGCCGCCATCAGTGCGCTCCTCCCGCGCCCAGGTACGCCTCGATCACCGCCGGGTTCTTCTGCACGTCGGCCGGCACGCCTTCGGCGATCGGCTTGCCGTAGTCGAGCACCGTGACGCGATTGCACAGGCCCATCACGAGCTTCACGTCGTGTTCGATCAGCAGCAGCGTGCGGCCGTCGTTGCGGATGTTCTCGAGCAGGTCGCGCAGCGACACCTTCTCGGTCGCGTTCATGCCGGCCGCGGGCTCGTCGAGCGCCAGCAGCTTCGGATCGGTGGCGAGCGCACGGGCGATCTCGAGACGACGCTGGTCGCCGTACGACAGCGTGCGTGCACGGTAGTCCGCGTATTTGGCGATGCCCACGTAACGCAGCAGTTCGATCGCGCGTTCCTTGATGGCCTGTTCTTCCCGCCGTGCACCGGGCGTCCGCAGCACCGCGCCGATCACGCCGGCATGCGTGCGCACGTGGCGGCCCACCATCACGTTCTCGAGCGCCGTCATCTCGCCGAACAGACGGATGTTCTGGAACGTGCGCGCGATGCCGGCCTTCGCGACCTCGTGCGGCGCCGACGGCGAGTAGGGCGAACCATCGAGTTCGAAGCTGCCGGAGTCCGGCTGATAGAGGCCGGTGATGACGTTGAAGAACGTCGTCTTGCCGGCGCCGTTCGGGCCGATCAGCCCGTAGATCATGCCTTCGCGGATCGTGACGCCGACGTCGGACAGCGCCTGCAGGCCGCCGAAGCGCTTGTTGACGCCCTTGACGGACAGCATCACCTTGGCCCTGGCCGGCGACGGTCGTTCGGCGGCGACGGCGGACGGTTCGGCGTTCATGGTCATGCGCCTTCCGCGGCGGCGCGCTTGCCCTCGATGCCGCCGAGGCCCTTGCCGTGTTCCGGCGACGGCCACAGGCCCGCCGGTCGGAACAGCATGATGCACACCATCGCGAGGCCGTAGAGCAACTGACGGATGACCTCGGCATCGACCAGCACCTGACCGAAGACCGCCTGCTGGAGCGGCACCACCACCTGGCGCAGCACCTCGGGAATCGCAGCGAGCAGCGCGCCGCCCAGGATGACGCCGGGGATGTGGCCCATGCCGCCGAGCACGACCATCGCGAGCACGACGGTCGATTCGAGCAGGCCGAACGACTCGGGCGACACGAAGCCCTGGAAGGTTGCGAACATCGCGCCCGACACGCCGCCGAACGAGGCACCCATCGCGAACGCGAGCAGCTTGACGTTGCGGGTGTTGATGCCCATCGCCTTCGCCGCGATCTCGTCCTCGCGGATCGCGACCCACGCGCGGCCGATGCGCGAGTTCTGCAGGCGGATGCTGAAGAACACGATCGCCACGACCAGCAACAGGAACAGGTAGTAGTACATCTGCACGACCGACACGTGCATGCCCAGGATGACCTCGGGCTTGCCCAGCGACACGCCCATGACGTGGACCGGGTCGATGTTGAGGATGCCCTGCGGCCCGTTGGTGATGTTGACCGGCGAGTTCAGGTTGTTCATGAAGATGCGGATGATCTCGCCGAAGCCGAGCGTGACGATGGCGAGATAGTCGCCGCGCAGCTTCAGCGTGGGCGCGCCCAGGATGATCCCGAACAGCGCGGCGATGGCGGCGCCGAGCGGGACGATCACCCACACCGGCAGGTGGATGCCGTTCTGCGTGATCCCGGGGCCGAACACGCCGACCAGCCAGTTGCCGAGGTCCGGGTAGTTGTCTACGAAGGACTGCAGCACGGTCGCGAACTGTGGTGACGCGAGCAGCCCGGCCATGTAGGCGCCGACCGCGTAGAACGCGATGTAGCCGAGGTCGAGCAGTCCCGCGAAGCCCACGACGATGTTGAGGCCGAGCGCCAGCATGATGTAGAGCAGCGCGAAGTCGAGGATGCGGACCCACGAATCTCCGGCATGACCCGCGACGACCGGCGCGATCAGCAGCACGACCGTCAGCAGCGCGAGGCCGCGATAGGCCTTCCTGGTCGGTGCGCCGAGTGGCTGGACGGCCCCTTCTATATCGCTCGATGACACGTTGTCGGTCGCCATGTCAGGCCCGGTCCGCGACGCGTTCGCCCATGATTCCGGACGGTCGCAGCGTCAACACGATGATCAGCACCACGAAGGCGAAGATGTCCTGGTAGTTGCTGCCGAGGAAGTTGTCGGTGAGGTCGCCGATGTAGCCCGCGCCCAGCGCCTCGACGATGCCGAGCAGCAGGCCGCCGACCATCGCGCCGTAGATGTTGCCGATGCCGCCGAGCACCGCGGCCGTGAACGCCTTGAGGCCCGGGATGAAGCCCATGTAGAAGTGCGCCACCGAGTAGTTGGCCGCCACCATCACGCCGGCCACCGCGGCCAGCGTGGCGCCGATCGCGAACGTGGCGACGATCACCGAGTCGGAGTTGACGCCCATCAGGCTCGCGATTCGCGGATTCTCGGAGGTCGCCCGCATCGCCCGGCCGAGCTTGGTGCGCTCGACCAGGAAGACCAGCGCGCCCATCATCAGCGCCGCGACGATCAGGATCATGATCTGCGTCGGCGTGATCAGCGCGCCCCAGACCTCGATCGGGTTGTTCGGCAGCAGCGGCGGGAAGACCTTGTAGTTGCGACCGAAGACGATCATCGCGACGGTCTGCAGGACGATCGACACGCCGATGGCCGTGATCAGCGGTGCGAGGCGCGGCGCGTTGCGCAGCGGTCGATAGGCGATCCGTTCGATCAGCACGTTGACGATGATGCAGACCGGGATGGCGACCATCAGGCCGATCAGCAGCAGCGCCGGGCCGGGGATGCCGGGCGCGATGCCGGTCACGCCCTGGATCACGGCGTAGGCCGTCAGCGCACCGACCATCAACACGTCGCCATGCGCGAAGTTGATGAGGTTGAGGATGCCGTAGACCATCGTGTAGCCGAGAGCGATCAGCGCATAGATGCTGCCGAGCACGAGGCCGTTGAGGATCTGCTGGAAGAAGATGTCCATCGATGGTCGGCGGTCGCGGTGGGGGCTGTCTGGTGCGTCTGCGAGTCGGTCGATCTTTCGAGACTTCCCGACGCGGCTTGCGGGCTTACGCAATAGCCATGCCCAAGCGAAGTGCATGGTAGCAGCGGGGGACCGGGAAGAGTGCCCGTGCAGACCCTAGGCCACTGATTCGGGATGGGTGGCGAGGGACGCGCGACCGAAGTGACGAGAAGCGCGGGGTGCTGCAAGACGCGGAACACAGCGATGCCCCCGGGCGTCGCGAGCAGCGGCGACGCCGCAGCGCGCTCGTCGTGAGCGTCTTCCTTTCGCGGGGCGGCACCGTCCGATGCCAATGATTCGGTGGACTAGGACTCGACGAGCGTCATCAGCGACGCGTTGCCGCCAGCGGCGGCGGTGTTGACGCTCTCGGAGAACTCGCGCAGCAGTCGCCACAAGACCAGCCCAGGCACGGTGCGGCGATTCCACGGAATGACCGCGACGAGCGCGCCTCGCCGTGCAACGCACGCCGCTTTGGTGCGGGCACGTTCCGCGGGCGGTGCCGCCAGGAGAACCGCGTCGAGGTCCGCCATGCCGGCGAGGTCGCCGTCCCAGTCGCGCACGAACGGACGCAGGGCCATCGGCAGCAGCGCGGCCTGCGCGAACGGCACGACGCCGATCGCCTGCGAGGCGACGAGCTGGTGGACCAGGTCGACCCCGTTGTCCGCGACGCAGGCGATGGTCGTGCGCGGACGCAGCGCCAGCGTGTTGGTCTCGCCGGTGGGACCGGGCAGGGCCATCGAGGTCAACGGCGCGGCGGTCGCTTCGCAGACCACGCAGTGGGCGTCGAGCTTCGTCTTCGTGGCGGCGTCGAACGCATCGCACTGCGCAATGACCTGGCGCAGTCGGGTCAACGAAGGTTGCGCCACGGGTCGGCTCGCGATGAAGCGATGCGCGCCGTGACCATCGGCGAGGCGCGCGAGATAGAACGGGCCGCCGGCCTTCGGTCCGGTGCCCGACAGGCCTTCGCCACCGAATGGCTGCACGCCGACGGTCGCGCCGATCAACGTGCGATTGACGTAGAGGTTGCCGACCTTCGCGCGCGCCGCGACGCGGGCGATGTGCTCGTCGATGCGGCTGTGGATGCCCATCGTCAATCCGTAGCCGGTCGCGTCGATCGCGTCGATCAGCGCGTCGAGTTGCCCGAACTGCCAACGCATCACGTGGAGGACCGGACCGAAGACCTCGGCGGGAATGTCGGCAATGCGGTCGATCTCGATGACGGTAGGCGCCACGAAGGTGCCGCGTGCGCACTCGGCGGGCAGCGGCAGCGAGAAGACCGCATGGCCCTTCGCGCGCATCGCATCGACGTGCTCGATCAGGCGGTCGCGCGCTTCCGCATCGATGGCCGGACCGATGTCGACCGACCAGCGCATCGGATCGCCGACCGCGAGCTCGGCCATCGCGCCCTTCAGCATCGTCAGCGTCGTGTCGTACACGGCGTCCTGCAGGCAAAGGATGCGCAGCGCCGAGCAGCGTTGTCCTGCGGAGTCGAAGGCCGAGATCAGCGCGTCGTTGACGACCTGTTCGGTCAGCGCGCTCGAGTCGACGATCAACGCGTTCTGGCCGCCCGTCTCGGCGATCAGGACGGGGTCGTCGCTTTCATCGACGCTTTCATCGTCGCCTCCATCTTCACTTCCGTCCACCTCCCGGTTCGCCAGCACCGTCGCGATCGATCGCGCGACGGCGGTCGAGCCGGTGAACAGCACCCCGCCGATGCCGGGATGCGCGACGAGCGATGCGCCCACCGACGCGCCATTGCCCGGCAGCAGCTGCAACGCATCGGCTGGGACACCGGCCTCGTGCAGCAGCGCGACCGCGCGCGCGGCGATCAACGGCGTCTGTTCGGCGGGCTTGGCCAGCACGCAGCGCCCGGCGGCGAGAGCCGCGACGACCTGGCCCGTGAAGATCGCGAGCGGGAAGTTCCACGGCGAGATGCAGACCAGCGGGCCTCGACCGTCCGGTATGGCCACGGTGGGCAACGTGTCGTCGAAGATCTGCTTCGCGTAGTAACGGCAGAAGTCGACCGCCTCGCGCACTTCGCCGAGCGCGTTGCCGAAGGTCTTGCCGGCTTCGCGGACGACCAGCGCGATCAACTCGACGCGATGGTCTTCGAGCAGGTCGGCCGCGCGTTCGAGGATGCGGGCACGCTCGGTCGGTGCGGTGCGGAACCAGGCTTCAGCGGCGCCGGCGCGATGCACGGCCGCGTCGATGTCCTCACGGCCGGCCAGCGCGATCGATCCGACGATGTCTTCGTGATCGGCGGGGTTGACGATCGTCACGCGCTCGCTTCCATCGCCGAACGACCACCGGTGCTCGGCGAACGCGGCCAGATCGTTATGCATCGTAACGATCGTCTCTTCGCTCGACGTATCGAAGCCCCGCGAGTTGACACGCCCGTCGGGGTAGAGCGCCGCGGGCAACGGGATCATCGGGTGCGGCGCGCCGCCGGTGCGTAGCGCGTACGTCACGGGATCGGCGATCAGGTCCGCGATCGGCACGCGCGCGTCGACGATGCGATTGACGAACGACGTGTTCGCGCCGTTCTCGAGTAGGCGCCGCACGAGGTAGGCGAGCAGCGTCTCGTGGCTGCCGACCGGGGCGTAGATTCGGCACGACAGCGCGGTTTCATCCGATACGATCTGGTCGTACAGCGTCTCGCCCATGCCGTGCAGGCACTGGAACTCGTAGTCGCCCTCCGATACACCGAGCTGGCGCGCCGTCTCGCGGACCCACGCGAGCGTGTACGCGTTGTGGGTCGCGAACTGCGGGTAGATCGCGTCGGCCGCTTCGAGCAGCGCGCGCGAGCAGGCCTGATACGCGACGTCGGTGTGGGCCTTGCGCGTATAGACCGGATAGCCGTCCTGGCCCTCGACCTGCGCCCGCTTGATCTCGGAGTCCCAGTAGGCGCCCTTGACGAGGCGGACCATCAGCTTGCGCGCGCCTGCGGATCCGTCCATGTCCCGTGTGCGTCGCGACAGATCGGCCACGAACGCGATCACGGCCGGCGCGCGCTTCGAGTAGGCCTGGATCACGAAGCCCAGGCCGTCCCATCCGGCCAGCGTGTCGTCCTCGGCGAGCGCCTGCAGCAAATCGAGGGAGATGTCGAGCCGCTCCGACTCCTCGGCGTCGATGTTGAGGCCGATGTCGTGGCGTCGGGCGGCCGCGCACAGCGACGTCACGATCGGCAGCAGTTCACGCATCACGCGTTCGCGCGTCGAGCGGGCGTAGCGCGGATGCAGCGCCGACAGCTTGATCGAGATGCCCGGTCGCAGGCGCACGTCGCGGTCCGAGCCCGCGGACCCGCCGATGGCTTCGATCGCATGTCGGTACGACGCGAGATAGCGCTCGGCGTCGGCGGCCGTCAACGCCGCCTCACCGAGCATGTCGTACGAGTAGCGGTAGCCGTGGGCTCGCAACTCCTTGCCGTGAGCGACCGCGTCTTCGATGGTCTCGCCGGTCACGAACTGCCGGCCGAGCATGCGCATCGCGAGGTCGACGCCCTTGCGGATCAACGGCTCGCCGCCGCGTGCGACGAGGCGTGTCAGGGATGACGACAGGCCGGCAGCGCTGTGCGTGGACACCAGCTTGCCGGTCACGACCAGTCCCCATGCCGCGGCGTTGACGAACAGCGACGGACTCTGGCCGACGTGCGCGGACCAGTCGCCGCCGCCGATCTTGTCGCGGATCAGCGCGTCGCGGGTGCCTGCATCCGGGATGCGCAGCAGCGCTTCGGCCAGGCACATCAACGCCACGCCTTCGTCCGACGACAGGGAGAACTCGCGCATCAGCGCGTCGACGCCGCCGGCCTTCACGCGCTTCTCGCGCAGCGTCGCGACGAGCCGCGTCGCTTCGGCGCGGACGCGCTGCAACGCGGTGCCCTCGAGCGTGGCCGCATCGAGCAGGCGAGCGACGCAGTCGGCTTCCGCGACGCGCGTCATGCGGTCGATGGTCGCGCGCAGCGCCGGGCGAGGCGTGGGATCGGGTGCGAAATTGAATGGCATGGACGAAGTTTAGCGTCGGCCTCGCGATCGACGCGGGCCGCATCGGTCCCGCGACCCCCGCCGCATCCCTCTTTTCAACGGGTAGGAGCGCCGACTATGATTGCCTGAGCGTTTCGTGTAATTTGTGATGCGCCTCCATGCCGACGTGCGCCTTCTTGCGTGCCGACCGCTTGCGACGAAATCAGGTCTTCAAGTCATCCTCAACCTTCGACACGGAGTTTTCCTCAATGAAAGTTCAGTACACCGTTCTGTGCGCAGCCGTCGCGTCCGCCCTCGTCGCGAGCGCCCCCGCCTACGCCGATGATCTGGTCGTCAAGATCGGCCATGTCGCGCCCATCTCCGGACCGCAGTCGCACCTGGGCAAGGACAACGAGAACGGCGCGCAGATGGCCATCGACGAACTGAACGCCAAGGGCGTGATGATCGGCGGCCAGAAGGCCAAGTTCGAGCTGTTGAAGGAAGACGATGCCGCCGATCCGAAGCAGGGCACGGCCGCCGCGCAGAAGCTGGTCGACGCCAAGGTCAACGGCGTCGTCGGCCACCTGAATTCGGGTACGACGATTCCCGCGTCCAAGATCTACTCGGATGCCGGTATTCCGCAGATCTCGCCGTCGGCCACCAATCCCAAGTACACGCAGCAGGGCTTCAAGACCGCGTTTCGCGTCTGCGCCAACGACGGCCAGCTCGGCGGCACGCTCGGCAAGTACGCCGCCACCACGTTGAAGGGCAAGACCGTCGCGCTGATCGACGACAAGACGGCTTATGGCGAAGGCGTCGCCGAGGAATTCAGGAAGGGCGCGATCAAGGCCGGCGCCAAGGTCGTCGCGAGCGAGCACACGACCGACAAGTCCACCGACTTCCAGGCCATCCTGACCAACGTCAAGGGCAAGAAGCCCGACGTCGTGTTCTACGGCGGCATGGATGCACAGGCCGGCCCGATGCTGCGCCAGATGAAGCAGCTCGGCATCGCTTCCAAGTTCATGGGCGGCGACGGCATCTGCTCGACCTCGCTCAAGGATCTCGCGGGCGACGGCATGGTCGACGACCAGGTGATCTGCGCCGAAGCGGGCGGCGTGCTGAAGGGCAAGGAAGGTCCGATGAACGACTTCAAGGCCAAGTACAAGTCCAAGTTCGGCGTCGACGTCGAAATCTACGCGCCGTACGTCTACGACTCGGTGATGGTGATGGCCGACGCGATGGTCAAGGCCAAGTCGTCCGATCCGGCCAAGTATCTGCCGTTCCTCGCCAAGGAAGACTACAACGGCGTGACCGGCCACATCTCGTTCGATGACAAGGGCGACATCAGGAACGGCGCGCTGACGCTGTACACGTACAAGGGCGGACAGAAGGAATTGCTGGCCGTCGTGCAGTAAGCAGACCAGGTTCAGGACGAAGCCGCCTCCGGGCGGCTTTTTCGTTTTGGACTCGCGGCTTGCTCTCCGCTTTGTCATCCGGGCGAAGGCCGGGACCCAATGTGCACTTGCATTGACGAGATCAAAGTAGGAGTAGGCCCCGGCTTTTGCCGGGGTGACAAGTCGCGTGGACCGTCCAGCCCGTCACTTCTGCATCAACACCCAGTGCGCGAGCCGCTCGGCTTCGGCCTTCGTCACGTCGTTGCTCGGCATCGGCACGACGCCCCACGAACCCGATCCGCCCTGCATGATCTTCTTCGCGAGGCGAGCTTCGGCTTCCTTGTCCCCGGCGTAACGCGCGGCCACGCTCCTGAAGGCCGGGCCGACCACCTTCCGGTCGATGGCGTGGCAGTTCATGCACTTCTTCGAACGCGCGAAATCGGCGTCGTCGTCGGCTGCCGCATGGGCCTGATGCATCACGCCGATCAAGGCCAGCGCACCGACCCTCATTGACTTTCCGAGGCGACTGCCGATAACCCGGAAGCGTCCACCATTCCGGTGAGCGTCGCTGCGGTTCATGACGGCTCCCCGTCGCTCGCCACGGTCGTTGCGTTCGCCACAACGAAACGCGCATCGGCCGACGGCTCGGCTATAGTCGACGATCGCATCCTGGAGGGCTGGGCCATGGTGTTCCTGGGAATCGGTGTCCTGCTGTTGTTGATGAAATGCTTCGAGATCGGACCGGTCGGGCAATGGTCGTGGTGGATCGTGCTGATCCCGTTCGGCGTCGCCTTGCTCTGGTTCGAAGTCATCGAACCCTACTTCGGCCTCGACAAGAAGAAGGCGCACGACGACATCGAGAAGGTGCGCGAGGAACGCATCAGGAAGCAGCTCGAGCGGCGCCCCGCGCCGCCTCGCTGACGCGGGTTTGGGCGTCTTCGACCGCGCTCGACACCCACCGATTTGTCGTCCGGGCCAAGGCCGGGACACGAGTCGCTGGTCCGCGAATGGCAACGGACCTGAGCCCTGGCCTTCGCCGGGGTGACCGGGAAAGGCGAGGCGGAACGGCGAGAGACACGCTTCAGCCGTCTGTTACCGCGCCCCGGCTCGCCGTCGACGCGAGCTTCGCAAACTTGGCCAGCACGCCGCGGACATAACGCGGTTCCGGTGCCTTCCAGCGCGCTCGACGCGCCTCGATCGTCGCGTCGTCGACCTCGAGCTGCAGCAGCAGCCGATGCGCGTCGATCGTGACGCGATCGCCTTCCTCGATCAGCGCGATCGTCCCGCCGACGAAGGCCTCCGGCGACACGTGGCCGACCACCATGCCCCAGGTGCCGCCCGAGAAGCGCCCATCGGTGATCAGGCCGACCGACTCACCCAGGCCCTGACCGACCAGCGCCGACGTGGGCGCGAGCATCTCGCGCATGCCGGGACCGCCGCGCGGACCTTCGTAGCGGATCACGACGACGTCGCCGGCCACGATGCGCTTGTCCATGATCGCGGCCATCGCGTCGTCCTCGCTGTCGAAGACGCGCGCCGGACCCGTCATCACGGGGTTCTTCAGGCCCGTGATCTTCGCGACGCAGCCTTCGGTCGAGAGGTTGCCGCGCAGGATCGCGAGGTGGCCGTGCTCGTACATCGGTCGTTCGATCGGGCGGATCACGTCCTGCGACCCCGACGGCACGGCCGGGATGTCCGCGAGCTCCTCGGCGATGGTGCGACCCGTGATGGTCATGCAGTCGCCGTGCAGCAGGCCGGCTTCGAGCAGGACTTTCATGACCTGCGGGACGCCGCCCGCGCGATGCAGGTCGGTCGCGACGTAGCGGCCCGACGGCTTGAGGTCGCACAGCACCGGCACCTTCTGACGGATGCGCTCGAAGTCGTCGATCGTCCACGGCACCTCGGCCGCGTGCGCGATGGCCAGGAAGTGCAGCACGGCGTTGGTCGAGCCGCCGGTGGCCATGATGACGGCCACCGCGTTCTCTATCGACTCGCGCGTGATGATGTCGCGCGGCTTGCGGTCGGCCTTGACGGCCTCGATCAGGACGCGCGCCGACTCGGCGGCTGAGTCGGTCTTCTCGCCGTCCGGGTTGGCCATGGACGACGAACCCATCAACGACAGGCCGAGCGCTTCGAACGAAGAACTCATCGTGTTGGCCGTGAACATGCCGCCGCACGAGCCGGTCGAAGGGCAGGCGTTCTCCTCGATGGCGTCGAAGTCGGAACGCGGCAGCCGGCCCGCGTTGAGCTCGCCCACGGCCTCGAACACGGACACGACGGTGAGGTCCTTGCCGGCATGATGGCCCGGCTTGATGGTGCCGCCATAGACGTAGATCGACGGCACGTTGGTGCGCGCCATCGCGATCATGCCGCCCGGCATGTTCTTGTCGCAGCCGCCGATGACGACGCAGCCGTCCATCCACTGGCCCATCACCGCGACCTCGATGCAGTCGGCGATGACCTCGCGCGAGACCAGCGAGTACTTCATGCCTTCGGTGCCCATCGACATGCCATCGGACACCGTCGGCGTGCCGAAGACCTGGGCCTTGCCGCCCGCGCCCTCGATCGCGGCGATCGCGGCGTCGGCCAGCTTCTGCAGGCCGGCGTTGCAGGGCGTGATGGTCGAATGGCCGTTGGCGACGCCGATCATCGGCTTGTCGAAGTCGGCGCGGGTGTAGCCCAACGGGTAGTACATGGCCCGGTTCGGCGCGCGCAGGTCGCCCGCCGTGATGGTCTTCGATCGTTCGTTGTGCGGCATGACCGCTTTCTCCTCGTCGATACACGATGACCGCTCGTCGGTTGCGGCGGCCTCTGCAGCCGTGCATGCGGGATGCTTGGCTACACTCGCGATCTTATCCGACCGTCCCCGCGCCTCCTCGGCGGCATCAGGCTCCATGCTCGTTCATCCGCAGTTCGATCCGATCGCCTTCCGGCTCGGTCCCCTCGCCGTGCGCTGGTACGGCCTGATGTACCTGGTGGCATTCACGCTCGTGCTGGTCCTCGGCCGCCGGCGCATCGCGCGCGGCCTGACGAAGCTCACGGCGCGCGACCTCGACGACCTGCTGTTCTTCGGCATGCTCGGCACCATCATCGGCGGCCGGCTCGGCTACGTGTTCTTCTACAAGGCCGATCACTATCTGCACAACCCGCTCGACATCTTCAAGGTCTGGGAAGGCGGCATGTCGTTCCACG
>CAZZWS010000012.1:0-32992 GCA_964657795.1 Beijerinckiaceae bacterium | reverse complement strand
TCGCGCCGATCGCGATGGAAGAGGGCCTGCGCTTCGCGATCCGCGAGGGTGGGCGCACCGTCGGTGCGGGCGTGGTGGCGAAGATCATCGCTTGAGCAATCTCGTTGTCACCCCGGCGAAGGCCGGGGTCCGATCGAACGAAAGAACGATTAGGTCCCGGCCTTCGCCGGGATGACATGAAGTGAGTCACTCCGTGGTCTTCGACCACTTCGTTCTTTAGGGTTAACGAACATGAACAGCCAGAAAATCCGCATCCGCCTGAAGGCCTTCGACTACCGCCTGATCGATCAGTCCGCGCTCGAGATCGTCGATACCGCGAAGCGCACCGGCGCCGTCGTCAAGGGCCCGATTCCCCTGCCCACGCGCATCCAGCGCTTCGACGTGCTGCGTTCGCCGCACGTGAACAAGACGTCGCGCGACCAGTTCGAGATCCGCACGCACCAGCGCTTGATGGACATCGTCGACCCGACCGACAAGACCGTCGACGCGTTGATGAAGCTCGACCTGCCGGCCGGTGTCGACGTCGAGATCAAGCTGCAGTAAACGTATCGGGCGGGATGCAGCGCGACGCGCGCGTCGTAAAAAGCGCGTCGGCCATTGCAGCACCGCTTGCATGGATCCGCGGTTTGATATACAGTCGCGGGCTTTTCCGGATTAGGCATCGTCCTCCGGAAGCAGAAATACACATCGCGGCTCGGATCGATCCGATGCGAGCCCCGCAATCAGCCCCGGCCAATCGTTGTCGGGAACGGAGCAAAAAATGAATCTTGGCCCCAGCTTCGGTCTGGTTGGTCGCAAGGTGGGCATGACGCGCATCTTCACGGACGATGGCGATTCCATCCCCGTCACGGTGCTCGACGTGTCGAACAACCGTGTGACCCAGATCAAGACCGACGACGTCGACGGCTACAGCGCCGTCCAGGTCACCTTCGGCGAACGTCGGGCTTCGCGCGTCACGAAGGCTGCCGCCGGACACCTCGCCAAAGCGGGTGTCGAGGCCGGCACGGTCCTCAAGGAATTCCTGCTCGACGCGAAAAATCTGGGCGACTTGAAGCCGGGTTCGGTGATCGCCGTCGAGAGTCTCTTCGAAGCGGGCCAGAAGGTCGACGTGCAGGGCACGACGATCGGCAAGGGCTACGCGGGCGTCATCAAGCGTCACCATTTCCGCTCGGGTCGCGCGTCGCACGGCAACTCGCGTTCGCACAACGTGCCGGGCTCGATCGGCATGGCGCAGGATCCGGGTCGCGTGTTTCCCGGCAAGCGCATGACCGGCCACCTCGGCGACGTCACCCGCACCACCCAGAATCTCGTGATCGCTCGCGTCGACGCGGCTCGTGGCCTGCTCCTCGTCAGGGGCGCGGTGCCGGGCGCCAAGAACGGCAGCATCGTCGTCAAGCCGGCGATCAAGACGCCGCTCAAGGCGGCCAACAAGGGAGGCGCCTGACCATGGAACTCAAGGTCCTCGACGCCAAGGGCGCGTCCACATCCAACTCGGGTCCGTCGACCATTTCGGCACCGGACACGGTGTTCGGCCGCGACTACAACGAAGCGCTGATCCACCAGCTCGTGACGGCCTATCAGGCCAACGCGCGCAGCGGCAATCGCGCCCAGAAGGGTCGCAGCGAAATCGCCAAGAGCACGAAGAAGCCGTGGCGCCAGAAAGGCACCGGTCGTGCACGTGCCGGTATGGCCTCGTCGCCTTTGTGGCGCGGCGGCGGCAAGATCTTCCCGAATCTGCCGGACGAGAATTTCAGCCACAAGATCAACAAGAAGATGTACCGCGCCGGCGTCTGCTCGATCCTGTCGCAGCTGGCCCGCGAAGGCCGTCTGTCGGTGGTCGACAGCATCGTCGTCGACTCACCGAAGACCAAGGTGCTGGCCGACAAGCTGAAGGACTTCGGTTTCGCGTCGACGAGAACCGCGTCGACGTTGATCATCACCGACGCCGTCGACGAGAACCTGTTGCTCGCGTCGCGCAACCTGCAGGGCGTGCTGATCATCGAGCCGCGTCATGCGGACCCGGTGTCGCTGGTCCAGTACAAGAACGTGATCCTCACGCGCTCCGCGATGGCCAAGATCGAGGAGATGCTCGCATGAAGACCACCAATCGCACGCCGTCCAAGCTGACGCCGGACCGCCTGTACCAGGTGCTGCTCGCGCCGATCGTGTCCGAGAAGGCCACGTTCATCGCCGACAAGCGCGAACAGGTGCTGTTCAAGGTCACGCCGTCGGCCACCAAGCCTGAAGTCAAGGCGGCCGTCGAGATGATCTTCAAGGTCCAGGTCGAGTCGGTCCAGATGTTGATCCAGAAGGGCAAGAAGAAGCGCTCCGGAAAAGTCACGGGCCGTCGCAGCGACGTCAAGAAGGCGTTCGTGAGTCTTGCCCCGGGTCAGGAAATCAACTTCGCCGCGGAGGCCAAGTAATCATGGCGCTCGTCAAAGTCAAACCGACCTCGCCTGGCCGTCGTGGCCTCGTCAAGGTCGTCAATCCCGAGCTGTTCAAGGGTCGTCCGATCGATGCGCTGACCGAGAGTCAGTCGAAGTCGGCCGGTCGCAACAACCGCGGCGTCATCACGACGCGCCACATCGGCGGTGGTCACAAGCAGCAGTACCGGATCATCGATTTCAAGCGAACCAAGGACGCCATCGCGGCCAAGGTCGAGCGCCTCGAATACGACCCGAACCGCACCGCCAACATCGCGCTGCTGCTGTACGCGGACGGCGAGCGTCGTTACATCATCGCGCCGAAGGGCGTGTCGGTGGGCACGCAGCTGATGTCGGGTCCCGAGGCGCCGATCCGCGCGGGCAACGCCATGCCGATCCGCAACATCCCGGTGGGCACGACGATCCATTGCGTCGAGATGCTGCCCGGCAAGGGCGCGCAGATGGCGCGTTCGGCGGGCACGTCGGTGATGCTGCTGGCGCGTGAAGGCATCTACGCGCAGGTGCGTCTGCGCTCTGGCGAAATCCGCAAGGTGCACGTCGAGTGCCGCGCCACCATCGGTGAAGTCGGCAACGACGAGCATAGCCTGCGTCAGATCGGCAAGGCTGGTGCGATGCGCTGGCGCGGTGTGCGTCCGACGGTTCGCGGTGTCGTGATGAACCCGGTCGATCACCCGCACGGCGGCGGCGAAGGCAAGACTGCGGCCGGTCGCGATCCGGTCAGCCCGTGGGGTACCAAGACCAAGGGTTTCCGCACGCGTCGCAACAAGCGCACGAACAGCATGATCGTGCAGCGTCGGTACAAGAAATGATGGTCACCGCTGTCATCCCGGCGCAGGCCGGGACCCAATTTTCCCGGTTCGGCACCGCACGCCACTTGGGCCCCGGCCTCCGCCGGGGTGACATGAAGTGTGCAAGCAAGGAAGTGAATTCATGACTCGTTCAGCAAAGAAGGGCCCGTTCGTCGATGCGCATCTCGTGCACAAGGTCGACGCGGTCAAGGCCTCGGGCGACAAGCGTCCCATCCGGACGTGGTCGCGCCGTTCGACGGTGATGCCCGACTTCGTCGGCCTCACCATCGCGGTCCACAACGGTCGCCAGCATGTACCGGTGTACATCTCGGAAAACATGGTGGGTCACAAGCTCGGCGAATTCGCGATGACGCGGACCTTCAAGGGTCACGCGGCGGATCGCAAAGCCAAGAAATAAGGAAGCGTCATGGAAACCAGAGCACTGTTGCGCGGTGTGCGCCTGTCGGCCCAGAAGGGTCGCCTCGTCGCGGACCTGATCCGCGGCCACAAGGTCGATCACGCGCTGAACGTGTTGACGTACAGCCCGAAGAAGGCCGCCACGATCATCAAGAAGGTGCTCGAGTCGGCGATCGCCAACGCCGAGCACAACGACGGCGCGGATATCGACGAGTTGCGCGTGTCGCTGATCACGGTGGACAAAGGCACGTCGCTGAAGCGCTCGTCGGCGCGTGCGAAGGGCCGTGGCAACCAGATCGAGAAGCAGACCTGCCATATCGCGATCACCGTCGCCGATACGCCCGCGGTACGCAAGGGACACTGAGGATAACGATGGGTCAAAAAATCAATCCGACCGGATTTCGTCTTTCGGTCACCCGTGCCTGGACGTCGCGCTGGTATGCCGGCAACGTCAACTTCGCCGGAATGCTCAACGAGGATCTGCGCGTTCGCGCGTTCCTGAAGAAGCGCCTGAAGAACGCGTCGGTCGGGCGCGTCATCATCGAGCGTCCTGCCAAGAACGCCCGCATCACGATCTTCTCGTCGCGTCCCGGCGTGGTCATCGGCAAGAAGGGCGAGGACATCGAGTCGCTCAAAATCGAGCTGCAGAAGCGCATGGGCGTGCCGGTGCACGTCAATATCGAAGAGATCCGCAAGCCCGAGATCGACGCGCAGCTGATCGCCGACTCGATCGCCCAGCAGCTCGAGAAGCGGATCATGTTCCGTCGCGCCATGAAGCGCGCGATGCAGAACGCGATGCGTCTCGGCGCGCAAGGCATCAAGATCATGTCGTCGGGTCGTCTGAACGGCATCGAGATCGCGCGCCGCGAGTGGTATCGCGAAGGTCGCGTGCCGCTGCACACGTTGCGGGCCGACATCGACTACGGCTTCGGGGAAGCCCAGACGACGTACGGCGCCATCGGCATCAAGGTGTGGGTCTACAAGGGCGAGCGCCTGGCTGGCAACGAAGCGCCGGCTGTCGCCGCGCCGGAAGCCGAACGCGAAGACCGTCGTCCGGGTCGGCGTCCGCCGGCGGGTGCACGTCCGCGTCCGCCGCGTCGTCCGGAAGGCGATGCGGGCACGGCTGCGGATGCCGCGGTGGCCAAGCCGGCCGAGGCCGCCGCTTCGACCGATGCCAACAAGACCGCGCCGGCCGTCAAGCGTGTGCGCAAGGCCGCGGCGCCTGGCGGCGCTTCGAAGGAAGCGGACGCCGTCGGTGGTACGACGGTCAAGAAGGACTGACGCTGTCGTCGAGACGGCGTAGCACTGACGAAGTAGCAAAAAGAGTCTAGGACTGATCATGCTGCAACCCGCACGCAGGAAGTATCGCAAGGAACAGAAGGGCCGCAACACCGGCGTCGCCACGCGTGGCGCCAAGGTGTCGTTCGGCGAGTACGGCCTGAAGGCCGTCGGTCGTGGTCGCCTCACGGCACGCCAGATCGAAGCCGCCCGTCGCGCGATGACGCGCCACATCAAGCGTGGTGGCCGCATCTGGATTCGCATCTTCCCGGACAAGCCGATCTCGCAGAAGCCGGCCGAAGTCCGCATGGGCAACGGCAAGGGCAGCGTCGAGTACTACGTTGCCGAGATCCAGCCGGGCAAGGTGCTGTACGAAATGGACGGTGTCGACGAGACGCTGGCGCGCGAGGCGTTTCGTCTCGCGTCGGCCAAGCTGCCGATCGCGACGACGTTCGTCGTGCGCCAGGTCGGTACCTGACCTGCGCCGCATCTACAAAACTTGGTAAGGACATCACGATGAAAGCCTCCGAACTCCGTGACAAGGATGCCGCCGCGCTGGGCAAGGAATTGACCGATCTGCTGAAGGCCCAGTTCGGCCTGCGCATGCAGATCGCGACCCAGCAACTGTCGAACACGAGTCAACTGAAGAAGGTCCGCCGCGACATCGCGCGCGTCAGGACCCTGATCACCGAAAAGGCCGCCACGCAAGCGCCGGCCCAGAAGGCGGGAACGCAATGAGCGAACTATCGAGTGGCGTGGCCGAAGCCACGCACGACCAGGCCCCGACGGAAGCCCACAAGGGCGGCCTGACGCGGACGCTGATGGGTCGCGTCGTCAGCAACAAGATGGACAAGACCGTGACGGTGCTGATCGAGCGGAAGGTCAAGCATCCGCTGTACGGCAAGTACATGGTCCGTTCGAAGAAATACCACGCGCACGACGAGACCAATCAGTACAACGAAGGCGACATGGTCGAGATCGCGGAGACCCGGCCGATGTCGCGGACGAAGGCGTGGACGGTGACGAAGTTGCTCGAGGCCGCGCGGCGGACGACCGGGACAAAGCCCCGCGGGCCGTACGGTCCGCGGGGCTTTTTCAATTCCGATCGCGCGCTCATCGGCGACGAGTCGACATCCCGCCTGGACGCTACCGGATCTGCTGGGCGGTCGTGCTGGTCGCGACGGGCTTCCCGGCCAGCACGCCCTCGGTGGTCGGCGTCGGGTTGCGGTCGAGGATGTAGAACTCGGTGACCTCGGCCTTGCCGATCTCGTTGCCGTCGCGGCGCAGGATCCCGCTTCGCGATACGGCAAACTGTCCGAAGAGAGCGGCTTTCAAGGGGTGAATGCCGAATTTCGAGCCGCGACCCCGCGAGGCGCCTGCA
Organism: Beijerinckiaceae bacterium; assembly: GCA_964657795.1. Taxonomy (GTDB): domain Bacteria; phylum Pseudomonadota; class Gammaproteobacteria; order Burkholderiales; family Burkholderiaceae_D; genus CAHJXF01. The sequence goes on along the minus strand of CAZZWS010000012.1, from coordinate 26,684 downwards.
CCGGGTGACGGGCGCCGACGGCGGACAAACACTTCGATGCGTGGCGTTCGTGCTGCGGAAGCCGCTTTCTTCGCTGCACTCGGAAGAAGGCACTTGCTTTTGCCGATCCGGCTGCTATAATCGCTGGCTGTTCTGCTTTCGCCTGTTGTAGGTGTGCGATGGCAAAGAACGAATTTCAGCGCGCTTTCGTCCCGGAAGCCGCTATCCACCCGAACGGGGCCAAGACTGACCGCACGGACACTTCGGTGTCGCGGGTCAAGTTGGCGGCAGAGACAACATGATTCAGACAGAAACCCGGCTCGAAGTGGCCGACAACACCGGTGCGCGCGAAGTCCTGTGCATCAAGGTGCTGGGTGGCTCCAAGCGTCGCTACGCGACCATCGGCGACATCATCAAGGTCACGGTCAAGGATGCGGCCCCGCGCGGCCGGGTCAAGAAGGGCGAGATCTTCAACGCCGTCGTGGTCCGCACCGCCAAGGGCGTGCGTCGTCCGGACGGGTCGCTCGTCAAGTTCGACGGCAACGCCGCCGTGCTGCTCAACAACAAGCTCGAGCCGATCGGCACGCGCATCTTCGGACCGGTCACGCGCGAGCTGCGCACCGAGAAGTTCATGAAGATCGTGTCGCTCGCGCCCGAAGTTCTTTGACGAAGTTCCGCGAATCAAACATTGGGTCCCGGCCTGTGCCGGGATGACATGGAATGGACAAGATCATCAAGGGTGACGAGGTCGTCGTCATCACCGGCAAGGACAAGGGCAAGCGCGGCACCGTCGCTCGCCGCATCGACGCGACGCATGTCCTGATCGATGGCATCAACGTGGTCAAGAAGCATCAGAAGCCGAATCCGATGAAGGGTCTGACCGGTGGTGTCGTCGAGCAGTCGATGCCCATCGACATTTCGAACATCGCGCTGTTCGACGCGAAGACGGGCAAGGGCGGCAAGGTCGGCATTTCGGTCAAGGATGGCAAGAAGATTCGCGTGTTCCGCAGCAGCGGCGACGCGGTTTCTGCTTAAGAGGAAATCATGGCGCGTCTACAAGAGTTCTATCGCGAGAAAGTCGTCGGCGACCTGACTGAGAAGTTCGGCTACAAGTCGGTCATGCAGGTCCCGCGCATCACCAAGATCACGCTCAACATGGGCGTGGGCGAGGCGATCGCGGACAAGAAGGTCATCGAGAACGCCGTCGGCGACATGACCAAGATCGCCGGCCAGAAGCCGGTCGTGACGAAGGCCAAGAAGCCGATCGCCGGATTCAAGATCCGCGAGGGCTATCCGATCGGCTGCATGGTCACGCTGCGTGGGGCCCGCATGTTCGAGTTCCTCGACCGTTTCGTGACCGTCGCCCTGCCTCGCGTGCGCGACTTCCGCGGCATCTCGGGTCGTGCGTTCGATGGTCGTGGCAATTACAACATCGGCGTCAAGGAACAGATCATTTTCCCCGAGATCGAGTACGACAAGATCGACGCGATCCGCGGCATGAACATCAGCATCACCACCACCGCCAAGACCGACGACGAGGCCAAGGCGTTGTTGCAAGCATTCAAATTCCCGTTCAAGAATTAAGAGAGAGATCGACGTGGCCAAACTGTCGCTGATCAATCGTGAGAAGAAGCGCGCGATGCTGGTGAAAAAGTTCGCGGGCAAGCGTGCTGACCTGAAGGCCGCCATCGCCGACGAAAGCAAGTCGGACGAGGACCGCTACGAAGCCCGCCTGAAGTTGCAGCAGTTGCCGCGCAATGCCAACCCGACGCGTCAGCGCCGTCGTTGCGCGATCACCGGTCGCCCACGGGGCACGTATCGGAAGTTCGGCCTGGCCCGCACGAAGGTCCGTGAAGCCGCCATGCGTGGCGAGATTCCGGGCCTGACGAAGGCCAGCTGGTAAGCAAGTAGACGGCGCAGCATCGGGCGCCAAGATCGCAAGAACATCGTTGAGTCGCCTGCCTTGAACCGCAGGCGACGCTGCCGCAAGGCAACAGGAGAGACTCCCCATGAGCATGAGTGACCCCATCGCCGACATGCTGACCCGCATTCGCAATGCGCAGCGCGTCGAGAAGACCGAGGTCGTGATGCCTTCATCGAAAGTGAAGGTGGCCATCGCCAACGTTCTGAAGGACGAGGGCTACATCGAGGGATTCTCGGTGAACGAAGACGGCGGCAAGGCCACGTTGAGCATCGGCCTCAAGTACTACGCCGGTCGCCCCGTCATCGAGCGTCTCGACCGCGTCTCGCGGCCCGGCCTTCGTATCTACAAGGCGAGCGACGCGATCCCCGTGGTCATGAACGGTCTCGGCATCGCCATCGTGTCGACGTCGCAGGGCCTGATGACGGACCGCAAGGCGCGTTCGACCGGCGTCGGAGGCGAAGTCCTCTGCTACGTGGCCTGAGCCGCCGCAGTTTAAGCGCCTCGATAGAAAGAATCGGAGAAACACGCCATGTCCCGTGTCGGTAAAAATCCCATCGTCCTGCCCAAGGGTGCGGAGATCAACGTCACGCCCGAAGCCATCGGCGTCAAGGGCCCGCTGGGCACGCTGACGCAGCGCGCGCATCCGCTGGTCAGGGTCGTGCAGAACGACGGTCAGTTGACGTTCGAAGCGCTCGGCGAAAGCCGTGAAGCCAACGCCATGTCCGGCACCATGCGTGCGCTCGTCGCCAACATGGTCAACGGCGTGACGAAGGGCTTCGAGAAGCGCCTCGCGCTGGTCGGCGTCGGATACCGCGCTCAGGCCGCAGGCGACAAGCTCAACCTGTCGCTCGGCTTCTCGCATCCGGTCGTGCACCAGATGCCCGCCGGCGTGAAGTGCGAGACGCCGACGCAGACCGAGATCGTCATCAAGGGCGCGAGCCGTCAGCAGGTCGGCCAGGTCGCCGCTGAAGTCCGTGCCTATCGCAGCCCCGAGCCTTACAAGGGCAAGGGCGTGCGGTATGTCGGCGAGAAGGTCGTCATCAAGGAAACGAAGAAGAAATAACCCATCGGCACGCGCGTCGGCTTCGAGCCGCCGCCCCCGACCGAAACGATACGGATCAGCACAAACAATCATGACCATCGACAAGAAAGCCTCGCGACTGCGCCGTTCGCGCCAGACGCGCCTCAAGATCGCCGAGCTCGGCGTGACGCGTCTCGCGGTGCATCGCACGAACCAGCACATCTACGCGGCCATCGTCTCGGGCGACGGCACGAAGGTCATCGCCAGCGCGTCGACGGTCGAGGCCGAGGTCCGCAAGGAACTGTCGGACAAGAGCGGCAAGGGCGGCAACATCGGCGCGGCGGCTGCGGTCGGCAAGCGTGTGGCGGAGAAGGCGAAGGCCGCGGGCGTCGAGACGGTGGCGTTCGATCGCGGCGGGTTTCGGTATCACGGTCGCGTCAAGGCGCTGGCCGATGCGGCGCGCGAAGCGGGACTGAAGTTCTAGAACGGATACTCAAGCTCCTCATGTTGTCACCCCGGCGAAGGCCGGGGCCCAATTTGAGGTGAACAGAAATTAGGTCCCGGCCTTCGCCGGGATGACATAAACGGTGCCGGCACTTGCCGGCAAAAGTGAGCTCCAGCTATGGCACGTATTCAAGCAAAGACCCCGATCGGCGAAGAGCGCGACGATGGCATGCGCGAGAAGATGATCGCGGTCAATCGCGTGACCAAGGTCGTCAAGGGCGGTCGCATTCTCGGTTTCGCGGCGCTGGCGGTGGTCGGTGACGGCGACGGTCGCATCGGCATGGGCAAGGGCAAGGCGCGTGAAGTGCCGGTCGCTGTCCAGAAGGCGATGGAAGAAGCGCGTCGCAAGATGTTCAAGGTCTCGCTGAAGGGCAACACGCTGCAGCACACGGTGACCGGCAAGCACGGCGCGTCCGTGGTGCTGATGACGCCGGCCAAGGACGGTACCGGCGTGATCGCCGGTGGTCCGATGCGCGCCATCTTCGAAGCCATCGGCGTGACCAACGTGGTGGCCAAGAGCCTCGGCTCGACGAACCCCTACAACCTGGTCCGCGCGACGCTGAACGGACTGCAGACGATGACGACGCCGTCCGAGATCGCGGCCAAGCGCGGCAAGTCGGTCGAAGAGATCACGGCCTGATCGGCCTACCAAGAACAGAAGCAGGAAGCCAAGCCATGACGACCAAAGCCAAATCGGCGGAAGCCACGCCAAAAGACGGCAAGACCGTCACCGTGACGCTCTTCAAGAGCATTGCCGGCACGCGCGAGTCGCATCGCGCGACCGTGCGCGGGCTCGGGCTGCGCCGCATGAACAGCGTGAGTACGCTCGAAGACACGCCGGCGGTGCGCGGCATGATCAACAAGGTCTCGTACCTGGTGAAGGTGGTCTGAGCGGCGCGCCTGCGCCTGCTCGACTCCCCACCTCGACCCGAACGGAAGCTGCAAATGAAACTGAACACCATCAAGCCTGCTGAAGGCGCCAAGCACGCCAAGCGCCGCGTCGGTCGCGGCATCGGCTCGGGGCTCGGCAAGACCGCGGGTCGCGGCCACAAGGGCCAGAAGTCCCGTTCGGGCGGCTTCCACAAGGTCGGCTTCGAGGGCGGCCAGATGCCGCTGCAACGGCGCCTGCCGAAGCGCGGCTTCAAGTCGCTGACCAATCACCTGTGCGCCGAAGTCCGCCTGTCGGACCTCGAGAAGCTGCCCGTGGATGCGATCGATTTGCTTGCGTTGAAGCAGGCAGGCCTCATGTCGGATCTTCATCGGTCGGCCAAGGTCATCCTCTCCGGCGAGCTCACCCGCAAGATCACCCTCGCCGGCGTCGCCGCGACCAAGGGTGCGAAGGCGGCCATCGAAGCGGCCGGCGGCAGCGTCGCCGACATCGTCGTCGCCGAGAAAGTCCGCAAGCTGCCGTCGAAAGAAGCGCGCGCTGCTGCTGCGGCCGCCGCCTGACGTCTTAGCCAAAAGTCACACCAGGATCAGAGCCCGTGGCCACCAGCCCCGCATCGAATCGGACCATCCCAGGCAAGAGCGGCAAGTACGGCGACCTGAAGCGTCGCCTGACTTTCCTGCTGCTCGCGCTCGTGGTCTACCGGGTCGGTGCGCACATCCCGGTGCCGGGCATCGATCCGAATGAGCTGACCAAGCTGTTCCAGAGCCAGCAGGGCGGCATCCTGGGCATGTTCAACATGTTCTCGGGTGGTGCTCTGTCGCGCTTCACGATCTTCGCGCTGGGGATCATGCCGTACATCTCGGCGTCGATCATCATGCAGCTGCTGACGGTGGTCTCGCCGCAGCTCGAAGCGATCAAGAAGGAAGGCGAGGCGGGTCGCCGGAAGATCACGCAGTACACGCGCTACGGCACGCTGTTGCTCGGCACGTTCCAGGCACTCGGCATCTCGGTCGCGCTGGAGTCGCAGCAGGGCCTCGTGCTCGATCCGGGTTTCATGTTCCGCATCACGACCGTGATCTGCCTGATGACCGGCACCATGTTCCTGATGTGGCTGGGAGAGCAGATCACCGAACGCGGTCTCGGCAACGGCATCTCGATCATCATCTTCGCCGGTATCGCCGCCGGCCTGCCGCGCGCACTGGCCAACCTGTTCGAGCTGGTCAACACCGGCGCGATGAGCATCCCGACGGTCATCATCATCTGCCTGGTCGCGGTGGCCGTGACGGCGTTCGTGGTGTTCGTCGAGCGGGGGCAGCGGAAGATCCTCGTCAACTACGCCAAGCGGCAGGTCGGCAACAAGGTGTATGGCGGTCAGAGCTCGCATCTGCCGCTGAAGCTCAACATGTCGGGCGTGATTCCGCCGATCTTCGCGTCGTCGATCATCCTGCTGCCTGCCACGATCACGAGCTGGTTCAGCTCGGGTGACAGCATGCGCTGGCTGAAGGATGTCGCCGCCGCCTTGTCGCCGGGTCAGCCGATCTACGTGTTGTTGTACGCGACGGCCATCATCTTCTTCTGCTTCTTCTACACGGCGCTCGTGTTCAACAGCAAGGAAACGGCCGACAACCTGAAGAAGAGCGGTGCGTTCGTTCCGGGCATCCGGCCGGGTGAGCAGACCGCGCGCTACATCGACAAGATCCTGATGCGCCTGACGCTGGCCGGCGCGTTCTACATCACGCTCGTGTGCTTGTTGCCCGAGTTCCTGGTGTTGTGGAAGAACGTGCCGTTCTATTTCGGTGGCACGTCGCTGCTCATCATCGTCGTGGTGACGATGGACTTCATGAGCCAGGTTCAGGCGTACATCATGACCCACCAGTACGAGTCGCTGCTGAAGAAGGCGAATTTCAAGGGCGGATTGCCGGCGCGCTGAGCGACGGTTCTGCAAAGACAAGGATTCAATGGCGAAGGACGATGTCATCCAGATGCAGGGCGAGATTCTCGAGAATCTGCCCAACGCGACCTTTCGCGTGAAGCTGGAAAACGGGCACGTGGTACTCGGACACATCTCGGGAAAGATGCGCTTGCACTACATTCGCATCCTGCCGGGCGACAAGGTCACGGTCGAAGTCTCGCCGTACGACCTGTCGAGGGCCCGCATCACGTTCCGCGCCAAGTAAAGAACGTTGTCGCGAAAATCGTCGCGAACGTAGTCGCATTCAACGCAGCATCACACGTAGTCAGAAGACGAGGGTCCCATGAAAGTACTCGCATCGGTCAAGCGGCTCTGCCGCAATTGCAAGATCATCAAGCGCAAGGGTGTCGTGCGCGTGATCTGCTCGTCGGACGCTCGCCACAAGCAGCGCCAAGGCTGAACCCATTTTCGCCGGCTCGTAAAGACTCTTTACGAGCGGCATCAAGCTAGATAGGAACGCGCATGGCCCGTATCGCCGGCATCAACATCCCGAATCACCAGCACACCGACATCGGCCTCACGGCGATCTTCGGCATCGGTCGTCCGCGGGCGATCTTCATCTGCAACGCGGCGAGCGTCCCCACGACCAAGAAGGTCAAGGATCTCGACGACGCGGAAATGGAGCGTCTGCGCGACCAGGTCGGCAAGTTCCTGGTCGAAGGCGACCTGCGCCGCGACGTGTCGATGAACATCAAGCGCTTGATGGATCTCGGCTGCTACCGCGGCCTGCGTCATCGTCGCGGTCTGCCGGTGCGCGGTCAGCGCACGCGGACCAACGCCCGGACGCGCAAGGGTCCGAAGAAGGCAGCCGCTTCGCTCAAGAAGTGAACGAACGATGGAAGCGGATCGCTCCGTTCTAGCGCAGCAGATTCATTAGAGGAACACGCATGGCAAAGTCACCGAACAATCAGGCAGCGAATCGCGTCCGCAAGAAGGTCCGCAAGAACGTGGCGGACGGTATCGCGCACGTCCACGCTTCGTTCAACAACACCATCATCACGATCACCGATCGCCAGGGCAACGTCCTGTCGTGGGCGTCGTCGGGTGGGGCGGGCTTCAAGGGCTCGCGCAAGTCGACGCCGTTCGCCGCGCAGGTCGCGTCCGAGACGGCCGGCCGCGCCGCGCAGGAGCAGGGCATCAAGAACGTCGAAGTCCAGATCAAGGGCCCGGGCCCGGGTCGTGAGTCGTCGGTCCGTGCGCTGAACGCGCTGGGCATCAAGATCGTGAGCATCACCGACGTGACGCCGGTCCCGCACAACGGTTGCCGTCCGCCGAAGCGTCGTCGGATGTAAGCAGCACCGCTGTACTCCGCAGCTTGTCATCCCGGCGAAGGCCGGGACCCAAGTTCGCGGCGCAGCGCAGTGAATGATTGGCCCCGGCCTTCGCCGGGGTGACAAAGGTGAAGAGAGTTCTTCGCCACACGAGGTGGGAGTGATTCCGCCGCTTTGCTCGGCGCTCTCTGAGTCCAAAGACCGAGCTAACCGATCCTGAAGTCGCATGACTTCCGGACGTATCGAAAGGAAATACACGTGGCACGTTACATCGGACCGAAGTGCAAGCTCTCCCGTCGTGAAGGCACCGACCTGTTCCTGAAGAGCGCCCGTCGCTCGCTCGACTCCAAGTGCAAGCTCGACAGCAAGCCGGGCCAGCATGGCCGGACGTCGGGCATGCGCACGTCGGATTTCGGCAAGCAGTTGCGCGAGAAGCAGAAGGTCAAGCGCATGTACGGCATCCTCGAGCGGCAGTTTCGTCGCTACTTCGAGGAAGCCGATCGTCGCAAGGGCAACACCGGCGAGAACCTGCTCGGTCTGCTCGAGTCGCGTCTCGACAACGTCGTCTATCGCATGGGCTTCGGCTCGACCCGCGCCGAAGCGCGTCAGATCGTCGGCCACAAGTCGATCGCGTTGAACGGCGTGACGGCCAACATTCCGTCGATGCAGGTCAAGGCCGGCGACGTGATCACGGTGCGCGAGAAGGCCAAGAAGCAGGTCCGCATCCTTGAAGCGATGTCGCTCGCCCAGCAGGGCAACTATCCGAGCTGGGTCACGATCGACCAGACCAAGATGGAAGGCGTGTTCAAGACGATGCCGGAGCGCAGCGAGATCGCGGCGGACATCAACGAGAGTCTGATCGTCGAGTTGTACTCGCGATAAGCGGCGCGCTCTCTGCATTGTCATCCCGGCGCAGGCCGGGACCCAATTTTTGATGGACAACGCACGAGACTAGGCCCCGGCCTTCGCCGGGGTGACATGTTCAGCTTCGCGACTGCCACGCCGCGAGGCGCTTCATTCAGTGGCACCACAAGCAGGCTTATCGGCTTAACGCGCCGAGGCCATTGCAAAGGAAAAACATGGCAAATAACGCATTCCTGAAGCCCCGCCAGATCGAAGTCGAAGGCGCGGGTCCCAACATGGCCAAGGTCACGATGGAGCCGTTCGAGCGGGGCTACGGCCACACGCTCGGCAACGCGCTGCGCCGCATCCTGCTGAGCTCGATGAACGGCTTCGCTCCGACCGAGGTGTCGATCGCCGGCGTCGTCCACGAGTACTCCACGCTCGATGGCGTGCAGGAAGACGTGGTCGACATCCTGCTGAACCTGAAGGGCGTCGTCTTCAAGCTGCACAACCGCGACGATGTCGTGGTCACGCTGGCCAAGGAAGGCGAAGGCCCGGTCACGGCCGCCGACCTCGAGCTGTCGCACGAAGTCGAAGTCGTCAATCCCGAGCACGTCATCGCCAACCTGTCGCCCGGCGGCAAGCTCGACATGCAGATCAAGGTCGAGAAGGGCCGCGGCTACCTGCCCGGCAACCTGCGCGCGTTCGCGGACGATCACAGCAAGACCATCGGCCGCATCGTGCTGGACGCGTCGTACAGCCCGGTCCGTCGCGTCAGCTACACGGTCGAGTCGGCTCGCGTCGAACAACGCACCGACCTCGACAAGCTCGTGATGTCGATCGAGACCAACGGCGTCATCTCGCCGGAAGAGGCGATCCGTCAGTCGGCTCGCATCCTGATCGATCAGCTGTCGGTGTTCGCATCGCTCGAAGGCACCGAGACGTCGTCGGAAGCGCCGTCGCGTTCGCCGCAGGTCGATCCGATCCTGCTGCGTCCGGTGGACGACCTCGAGCTGACGGTGCGTTCGGCCAACTGCCTGAAGGCCGAGAACATCTACTACATCGGCGATCTGATCCAGCGCACCGAGAACGAGTTGCTGAAGACCCCGAACCTGGGTCGCAAGTCGCTCAACGAGATCAAGGAAGTGCTGGCGTCGCGCGGGCTGACGCTGGGCATGAAGATCGAGAACTGGCCGCCGGTCGGGCTGGAGAAGGCTTAAGCACCGAGAGAAATTCTTGTCGTCCCGGCGCAGGCCGGGACCCAGGTTCGTGCTGCTGCGATGCCGCGCAACTTGGGTCCCGCCTTCGCCGGGGCGACGAAGAGGAGCAAGGCAGCATCACAACCGAACCGCACTGCGCCAGCTTCATGCGCAGTGATCGAAGAAGTCGGTCAATCAAGATTCCAGAAAAAGGACATTCATCATGCGTCACCGTCACGGTCTCCGTAAACTCAACCGCACGTCGAGCCACCGCCTGGCCATGTTCCGCAACATGACCAACTCCCTGCTCAAGCACGAAGTCATCAAGACCACGTTGCCGAAGGCCAAGGAACTGCGGCGTGTGTTCGAGCCGATGATCACGCTCGGCAAGGAACCCACGCTGGCCAACAAGCGCCTCGCGTTCAACCGCTTGCGCGACCGTGAGATGGTCGTCAAGCTGTTCGACGAACTCGGCCCGCGCTACAAGAACCGCAACGGCGGCTATCTGCGCATCCTCAAGTTCGGCTTCCGGGTCGGCGACAATGCGCCGATGGCGCTGGTCGAGCTGATGGACCGCCCCGAGCCTAGCGAAGTGCCGGACGCGGCGATCTGACCGATCGCATCGTGATCGACTGAACGGCGCTCGTGGTCCCGAGCGCCGTTTTGTTTTCCAGGTGTTCATCCGATTCATGGAACAGGTTCAACGCGCCGGTGTCGTCGACGGTATCGTCGAAATACGCGGCTTGCGAAAGTCGTTCGGCGAAGGCGACAAGCGTCATGAGGTCGTCCGTGGCCTCGACCTGTCGATCCGGCGAGGCGAATGCTTCGCGCTGCTCGGGCCCAACGGCGCCGGCAAGACCACGACGCTGCGGTTGTGCCTCGGGCTCACGTCGCCGGACGCCGGCACGATCATGCTCGGCGGATTACCGGTACCGGTCCAGGGTCGTGAAGCACGCATCCGCGTCGGCGTCGTGCCGCAGATGGACAACCTCGACCCGGACTTCACGGCCAGCGAGAATCTCCTGGTCTACGGTCGCTACTTCGGGTTATCGGACGCGACCATCCGCCAGCGCATCCCGTCGCTGCTCGAATTCGCGAGCCTGACGTCCAAGAGCGACGCGAAGATCAACGAACTGTCCGGCGGCATGAAACGTCGGCTGACGCTCGCGCGGTCGCTGGTCAACGATCCCGACGTGATCTTCATGGACGAACCGACCACGGGACTCGACCCTCAGGCGCGTCATCTGATCTGGGATCGGTTGAAAACGCTGCGGGCGCAGGGCAAGACCATCCTGCTGACCACGCACTTCATGGACGAAGCCGAGCGCCTTGCCGATCGCCTCGCAGTGATGGACGTCGGCGCGAAGATCGCCGAAGGCACGCCACGGGATCTGATTGCGGCGCACATCGAGGCCAGCGTCGTCGAGGTCTTCGGCGATGGCGCGAAGGCATGGGCCGAGACGGAGGCGTCGCGGCTCGCGCCGCGCGTCGAGATCAGCGGCGAGACCGTGTTCTGCTATACCGACGCGCCGCAGCCGCTGATCGACCACCTGATGCAGCGACCGGCGTTGCGTTACCTCCATCGGCCCGCGAACCTCGAGGACGTGTTTCTCAAGCTGACCGGTCGCGAGATGCGGGACTGACGATCGGCCGACGGTCGTCACATCAGCGGCCGGCGATGACGTCGACCGCCTCGGCGAGCTGGTCGATGTCGCTGTCGTCGTTGTAGATCTGGATCGACAGGCGCGCCCACAGTCGGTCGGCGCGTGGCAGGACCGGCAGCTCGATGGCGTGATCGAAGAACAGCGCGTCGCGCACCCGCTGCGCGTTGGCCGGTTCCGCGCGCCCCAGCCGTGCGGGCAACGGCACCGAGACCATGCAGCCGATCATGCTTTCGGGCGTGTCGAAGGCCCGGTCCCAGCGGGCGGCCAGCGACCGTGCGCTGCGCCAGGCGAGGTCGTGGTTGTAAGTCCGCATGGCATCGACGCCGAGCCGATCCTGCATGAACGCGATGCCGGCTGGCGCCGCCAGCCACGGCGACGGATCGCGGGTGCCGGTCCAGTCGAACTCGGCCAGCCAGTCGTCATTGGTCACGCCCCACGAGATCACGTTCGGATGGAGTCCGGCGCGACGTCCGGGAGCCGCCCACAACACACCGCACGAGCGCGGCGCAAACGCCCATTTGTGCAGGTTCGCCGCATACCAGTCGACGCCGAGGGATTCGATGTCGACCGGGATCGCGCCCGGCGCATGGGCGCCGTCGACCAGCACCGCGACGTCGTGGCGCCGGCATACGGCGGCCATCTCCTCCAGCGGCATGACGAGCGCCGATTCGGACGTGACGTGGTCAAGCAGTGCGATCCGTGTGCGCGGCGTGATCGCGGCCTCGAGCGCCGCCAGCACGCCTTCTGCGGTCGATGCCGGGAACGGCAACGCGCAGGTCGTCACCGTCGCGCCGCGCTCGCGGGCGATGAACGCCGCTGCCCGTGCCACGCCGCCGTATGCGAGGTCGGGTACGAGGATTTCATCGTCTGCCGCGAGTGGCACCGACCGCAGCACCGCGCAGATACCGCTGGTGGCGTTGTCGACGAACACGAGTCCGTCGGCGGCACAGCCGAGGAACCCCGCGACCTTCGCGGCGGCTTCGCGCAGCCGCGGCGTGCCGTCGCTCGGTGTCGCGGCGGTCGACGCGTCGAGTCGCATCAGCTCGCGCAGCACGAAGCGCGCAGGATGCCGTTCGATCGCCTCGAGGATCGCGATCCGCTCGCGCATGACGGCGAGCGGCGTGACGCCGACGGTGCCGTGGTTGAGGTACACCCCGCCGCGCTCCAGGGGGAATTCATCGAGCCAGTCGTGTCCGAAAACGTCCATCGTGTCGTTGAAGGCGGGAAGCTTCTCGTTGAGGAATCACAACATACAATGTCGCGATGAACGTAGCCGCTCCTGCTGCCGACTCGCCGGTCGCCGCCTTCCCCGATCTCAGCCTGCGCTGGCTGCCGATCTGGCGCCGCAACTATCTCGTGTGGAAGCGGCTCTTCGGCCAGAGCGTGTTCGGCAACATCGCCGAGCCGCTGATCACGCTGTTCGCGTTCGGCTACGGACTCGGCAGCCTGCTCGCGCCGATCGACGGCGTGCGCTACATCGTGTTCCTCGCGTCGGGCTCGATCTGCATGAACGCGTTCAACGCGGCGACCTTCGAGTCGCTCTACTCGGCCTTCACGCGCATGCACGTGCAGAAGAGCTGGGAGGCGATGATGAACGCGCCGCTGTCGCTCGACGACGTGATGATGGCGGAGCTGATCTGGGCCGCGACGAAGAGCGTCTTCACCGGCGTGGCCATCCTGCTCGTCATCTTCGCGCTCGGCCTGTCGCGCGAATGGTCGATGCTGCTCGTGCTGCCGCTGATGTTCGTCGTCGGCCTGACCGGCGCGGCGATCGGCCTCGTGGTGAACGCCTACGCGCGCAGCTACGATTTCTTCACGTATTACTTCACGATCGTCGTGACGCCGATGTGGTTCCTTTCGGGCGTATTCTTCCCGCTCGGTCAGTTGCCTGGCTGGGTCCGCGCCGCGACGCAGTGGTTGCCGCTGTCGGCCGCAGTCGATCTGGTCCGGCCGCTCGTCCTCGGTCACGTGCCGGAACGTCCCGTGCTCGACCTCTGCATCCTGGCCTTCTACATCGTGGCCGGCTTCTGGTGGGCGGTCGTGGCGACCCGCCGCCGACTGCTGAAGTGATGACCTCATGCGGCTTTCGAGAAGAGTTTCGTCGATGATCGACTGCGGACCGGCACGACGCTGCGGGTCGTGGTTGCTGATCACGATGCTCACGCTCCTCGCCATCCTGTCGTCGGGTGCGGCCCACGCGAAGTTCATCGAGCCCGACAAGGCGTTCCGCTTCAGCGCGGCGGCCGTCGATGCGACGACGCTCGAAGTGCGCTACCGCATCGCCGACGGCTACTACCTCTATCGCGAACGCTTCAAGTTCGCGCTCGACCCGGCGACGTCCGGAGGCGCGACGCTCGGCGAGCCGGTCTTGCCGAAAGGCGAGATCAAGTACGACGAGACCTTCGCGAAGGACGTCGAGCACTACCGCGACGACGTCGTCATCCGCATCCCGGTCCGCGGCGCTCACGGACCCGTGACGCTGCTGTCGACGTCGCAGGGCTGCGCCGACGCCGGGTTGTGCTATCCGCCACAGGAGGCGAAGGCGACGTTGGTCGTGGGCGCCGCAACGTCGGCTTCGACGAGTGCCGCCGCGCTGGACGATCCATCGACGATCGCGCGCACGTTGAAGGGTGGCAATGCGGGCTGGATCGTCCTGGTCTTCATCGGGCTCGGCCTGCTGCTGGCGTTCACACCCTGCATGCTGCCGATGCTGCCGATCCTGTCGTCGATCATCGTCGGGCAGACGGGATCGCGCCGCGTCGTCACGCGAGGCGCGGGCTTCGTCCTCGCCGTCGTCTATTCGCTCGGCATGGCCCTGGTGTACACGATCCTCGGCGTCGTCGCCGGGCTCGCCGGAGAAGGACTCGCTGCCGCATTGCAGACGCCGTGGATCCTCGGTGCGTTCGCCGCGCTGCTCGTGCTGCTGTCGCTGTCGATGTTCGGCTTCTACGAGCTGCAGGTGCCGGCCGCGTTGCAGTCGCGCTTCGCACGCTGGTCGGGTCGTGCCGGCGAGTCCGGCACAGGAAAGGACGGCGCGGCTTCGGCCGGGCGCTTCGCCGGCGTCTTCGCGATGGGCGCGATCTCCGCGTTGATCGTCGGTCCCTGCGTCGCCGCGCCGCTCGCGGGGGCGCTGGTCTACATCAGCCAGACCCGCGACGTGCTGATCGGCGGGCTCGCGTTGTTCAGCCTGGCGGTCGGCATGAGCGTGCCGCTGCTGCTGGTCGGGTTGTCCGCCGGTTCGTTGCTGCCGCGGACCGGCGCGTGGATGGAGACGGTCAAGCATTTCTTCGGGATGTTGCTGATCGCGGTCGCGTTGTGGATGGTCGCGCCGATCCTGCCGAGCTGGCTGGTGATGCTGGCGTGCGCCATGCTCTCGATCGTCGCCGCCGTGTTCCTCCGCGTCTTCGATCCGCTCGCGCCCGATGCGCCGGGCATCGTGCGCTTGGCGAAGGGCATCGGGGCGATGCTGATGCTGGCGGGCGCTGTCGAGTTCGTGGGCCTCGCGACCGGGGGACGCGACGTCCTGCAGCCGCTGGGACATCTCGCGTCCCGCGATGCGAACGCCACGAAGACCGCGGAGGCTTCGACGCTGCCGTTCGAACGCGTGAAGACGGCCGCCGAACTCGACCAGCGCATCGCGACCGCCGGCAAGCCCGTGCTGCTCGACTTCTATGCCGACTGGTGCGTGTCGTGCAAGGAGATGGAGCGTTTCACGTACACCGACGCGCGCGTCGTGTCGCGAATGCGCGACTTCGTGCTGCTCAAGGCCGACGTCACCGCGAACGACGCGGACGATCGCGCGCTGCTGAAGCGCTTCGGCCTGTTCGGGCCGCCCGGCATCATCTTCTTCGGCGCCAACGGCAAGCCGCGCAGCGAAGCCGGCGTGATCGGCTTCCAGGACGCCGATCGCGTTCTTGGCAGCCGGAACGCGGCGGACCCGCCGCGCACGACGGGTCTCTAGCCGATGTTGTCGATCCCGTCGAACAGGTGCTCGAACATCAACGCGTCCATGAAGAACTTGGTCGCCCAGTTCGGAAAGCGCCACGTCATGTAGTCCTCGCCGATCGGGTGCGAGCCCTTCATCGCGCCGCGCATCGTCGTCGGACCATCGAGCTTCTGCAGGCTCATGTTGAAGCGGTTGGCGCGCACGGCATGATCGATCAGCGCCCGGTCGCCGGTGACCTTCGCGAGGCGCATCCAGTTGAGTGCCATCTGCGAGTTGCCGGTGACGCAGCTCCAGCGATTCAGGGGTTGCCACCGGGGTGACCAGTACCCCGATAACGAACCATCGGCGTTTTGTCGCTCGGCGACCCGCCGTGCCATCGTCAGCGCGGCATCGACGTAGTGCTGCTTGCCCGTCGCGACGCCGACCTCGAGGATGCCACGGATCGAGTAGGCGATCGTGTGCGTCAACGCCCGATCGTCGGCGTTGGTGGTCAGGCAATTGCCGGGCAGCCACGCGTTGTCCAGCGCGGTCGACAGCGCCCACGCCACGTTGCGATCGGCGGCGTCGAGATGGCGCCGGTCTCCGAGCACCTCGAACGCGCGCACGAGCCCGAACGCGCTGCGCGTGTTGTACGTGCCGTTCTTCGACAGCGCGAACGGCGACACGAAACGTCGCCAGCAACCGTCGTCGTCCTGCGCGTCGACCAGCCAGTCGGAGGCGCGCAGCAGGCTGTGCCTGATCGCCTCGTCGCCGGTCTCCCGCGCCGCGCGCGCGAGACCGAACAGCACCTGACCGGTGTTGAAGATGGTCGGTGCGACGACCTCCGCGGCCATCGTGCCGGCCCGGATGCCGCCGTCGGGCAACTGCTCGGCGACCTCCCAGTACGCCATCTTCAACGCGGGCTCGCGATACGCCGGTTGATCGAAATGCAACGCGTAGTCGTAGAGCGTGGGGATGATGTAGCCGGTCGTCTCCGGATAGGACGCCATCCAGGTGTCGGTGCGGATGTTGTACGAATGCGCGACGCCGTCGTCCGGGGTCGCCCGTTGCGCCACGAGGATCCACTCCGCGGCGGCGCGCAGATGCGTCGCGATCGCTTGCGGCGGGCTGAACGAAAGGCCGAGACGGTCCTTGGCTTGGGCGATCCAGTGCTTCATGAGGGAGTCGGTGCGGGCCTGGCGCCCGTCGTGGTCGGAATCGGACGGCGGGCCAGCTCGTCGGCCGTGGAATAGATGGTGATGCCCTGCGAGACCAGCGCGTCGAGGTGGTCGCTGAAGGTCCGGGCGGGGATGGCCCACGATGGCGCCTCGCCGACTCGCGCCCAGTCCAGCAGCCCGTGCGCGTCGAACTCGCGACGAAAGTAGTCACGCAGGTCGTCGCGCCCGGGTGCGTCGATCCGCTGCGGCATGAAGCGCGGGTCGAGCGGCACCACCGGCACCATGACGCGCTGGCCGCTCCAGTCCATGCAGGGCAGCCGGTACTCGTCCTTCATGCGGACCGGTAGCGGGAACGCGTCGCCCATGCGGTCTTCGACGAGGTGATAGAACGTCACCGGTCCCATCGAGATGCCGAGGCCCACGACCTTCGCGTCGATCTGGACGCAGCGGTCCCATGGCGAGTCCTTGCCGAAGATCGACGGGGCCAGGTGATGGGCCTCGGTCACGAAGCGGGCGTCGCGTCCGATCGCCGAGACCGAGTGGGTCGGATGGATGCTGCGCGCGATGCCGTCGAAGGTCAGGAACTCGGACGGCAGGCGCCCGAGATGGGACCCGTCGCGACGCGGATCGAACACGTAGCCTTCGAGCTTGCAGGTCGCGAGGATCGTGCCGCCCGGCAGCCAGTAGGTCGGGACGACCAGCGTGCCGGTGGGGCCCACCGCGTCGATCAACGATTCGAGGAAAGCGCGCGGGCCGCCGTCGACGAAGCCGATGCTCTTCAGCGACGAGTGCAGCATCACCGCGTCGCCGGCGACGATGCCGAGCGCCTCGAGCCCGCTCCGCAGTTCGGCCTTGGTGACGTGACGACGCGTCGCGCTCAACGCGGCGGCGCGCTGCTTCCGCTCGCGCGCGGCGAGCAGCGACTTCACGAAGGTCTTGGCTTGATCGAGCATGGACTGGTGGTCACGGGCATGGCGCGTCGCACCGCTTTTACGCGACGCATCCCGCGTCCGCAAGCACGGCGCCCCCGGTCAGTGGTGTGCGGACGACACCGGCTGCGATGCGGCATCGCTCACGATGCCGCATACCGGACAGCCAGTGTCCTTTTCGAGGGCGATCGTCTGCCAGGCCATCGTCATCGCATCGAGCAGCAGCAATCGGCCGGACAGCGACGGCAGCCCGATGATCAGCTTCGCGGCTTCGGCGGCCTGCATCGCACCGACGATGCCGGTCAGCGGCGCGAAGACGCCCATCGTCGCGCAGTCGACGGCATCGACCTCGTCGCTCTCCGGGAAGAGGCAGGCGTAGCACGGGGCGTCGGCCGCGCCGTCGATGCGACGCCGGTCGAAGCTCGCGATCTGGCCATCGAAGCGGATCGCCGCACCCGAGACCAGCGGCACGCATGACGTGACGCAGGCCCGATTGACGGCATGGCGCGTCGCGAAGTTGTCGCTGCAATCGAGCACGACATCCGCCGTGGGCACGAGCGTCCCGAGCGCGGCCGCGTCCACTCGATGACCGATCGTCTCGACGACGACTTCGGGATTCAATCGGTTTAGCGCGTCGACGCCGGACGCCACCTTGGCCCTGCCGATGTCGGCCGTTCCATGAAGGATCTGTCGTTGCAGATTGGTGAGGTCGACGTCGTCGTCGTCGATCAGCGTGATGCGGCCGACACCGCTCGCTGCGAGATACAGCGCCGCCGGTGAGCCCAGCCCGCCGGCGCCGACGACGATCGCATGCGCGGCGCGCAGACGTTCCTGTCCTTCGATGCCGATGTCGTCGAGCAGGATATGCCGCGAATATCGCAGCAGCTGGTCGTCGTTCATGCGGCCCGGATGCGTCGTCCGCAGGCCGCACCCGGAAAAAGGGCCGCTCGCGGGCGGCCCTTCGCGACAGCGTTCACCGTGTCGTCAGTGCTTGGTCGTCGTGGTCGGCTCGGCGGCCGGGACCGGCAGGGCCGGCGTCGGCGCCTTGGCCACGTCGCCCGACGGATCCCGCGACAACGCGGCGGTCATCCTCTTCTCCTCGACCGGCTGACCCTTCAGCAGATTCAGCGCCTGCTGGAGCTGGAAGTCGTCGGTCGAACCGAATTCGATCGGCTTCTTCAAGGCGGCGGCGCGTCGATCGTCCTCGGCCTTCTTCTCTTCGGGTGTCTGCACCGTCGGATTGTTGGCCGCGGCCACCGCTTCCGTATTGTTGAGGTGGCGCTCGAGATCGGCCTCTCGCGGAAACTCGAAAATGTTGCCTTGGGCCGTATCGTCGACCACGTAGTCGGGCACGATGCCGGTGGCCTGGATCGATCGGCCGTTCGGCGTGTAGTAGCGCGAGATGGTCAGCTTGATGCCCGTCTTGCGCTCCGGCGGCAGCGGCAGGATGGTCTGCACCGAGCCCTTGCCGAAGGTGGTCGTGCCGAGGATCTTGGCGCGCTTGTAGTCCTGCAGCGCGCCGGCCACGATCTCGGACGCCGATGCCGAGCCGCCGTTGACGAGCACCACCATCGGCACGTCGCGGATGCCGGCCGGCAGGTTGCCGAGCACGTCGTCACCACCGCGCTGGTATTCGTCGCGCGTCGCGAGGAACTTGCCTTGCGCTTCCTGGATCTGGCCGCGCGTCGAGACGATCAACGCATCCTTCGGCAGGAACGCGGCCGAGACGCCGATGGCGCCCGGCAGCACGCCGCCCGGATTGTTGCGCAGGTCGAGGACGATGCCCTTCAACGGACCGGCTTTGTAGAGCTCGGTGATCTTGTTGGCCAGGTCGGCGACGGTCGGGTCCTGGAACTGCGACACGCGGATGTATCCGAAGCCGGGTTCGACGACCTTGGCGCGCACGCTCTGCACCTTGATCTCTTCGCGGGTGAGTGTCACGACGATGGGCGTCGCGACGTCCTTCCTCGCCAGCGTCAGCGTGACCTTGGTGCCGGGCGCGCCGCGGAGCTTGAGCACGGCCTCGTTGAGTTTCAGACCCTTCACGTTCTGATCGTCGATCTTGACGATCAGGTCGCCCGGCTTGACCCCGGCGCGGAACGCGGGCGTGCCTTCGATCGGCGACACCACCTTGATGAAGCCGGAGCCGTCGTCGACGTTGTCTTCGCGGCCGACCTCGATGCCGAGACCGCCGAACTTGCCGACGGTCTGCTCACGCAGGTCCTTGAACGCCTTCTCGTCGAGATAGGCGGAATGCGGATCGAGGCCCGAGACCATGCCGTTGATGGCCTCGGTGATGAGCTTCTTGTCGTCGACCGGCTCGACGTAGCTGCTCTTGATGGCCCCGAAGACGTCGGTGAACTGACGGATCTCGTCGATCGGCAACGGCGCCCTGGCGTCACCAGCGCGTTGCGCCGTGGCGGTGATGCCCAGCGACAACAACACACCGGCCAGCACACCGGTGGAGATCAGGCCGATATTCTTCAGGGATTTGCGCATGAACGTCGATTCCAGGGAAGAGCGATGCAGCGGACAAGTGTCGCGAACGAGGTCGCGAACGACGGACGAAAGACGGCGTCGCACAGGCGACCGGAGCGGGCGCCTGTGCGGCGCCAAGCATGGACCAAACCACGCGGTTTTCGTGCCGGTACCTGCGATTCTGTGACAGATCACGAGGGGGCGCGGGACGAGGGCCGCGAAGCGTGTCCGCGGACCCCTTCAGCGACCGCCGGTCCAACTCAGCGGATCGAACGGCCGACCCCGAAAACGGAGTTCAAAGTATAGACCGGTCTGTTCGTCTCCACTGCTGTTGCCGGTCCTCGCGACCAGGTCGCCGGGCTTGACGACATCCCCCGCCTTCCTGAGCAACGCTTCGTTGTTGCCGTAGATCGACAGGTACTGGTCGCCGTGGTCGACGATGAGGATGTTGCCGAAGCCGCGGAGGTCGTCCGCGAAGACCACCTTGCCGGCCGCGACGGCGTGGACGTCGGCGCCGGTTTCGGTGCGGACGAACACGCCTTTCCATGTGCCGCCGCCGCTACCCCGCGGGGCGCCGAAGCGGCCGACGATGGTCCCGCGGGCCGGCAGTCGCAACTGGCCGCGGAGCTGGGCGAAGGCGCCGCGTCCGCCGCTGTCGTCGGGCAGATCGATCGTGGCGACCGGGGGCGCTTCCGACGGCTTCGGCGATTCACGCGGCGGCTTGCGGGTTTCGGCGTTCTTGTCGGCGTTCTTGGCCGCGTCGTCGCGACTCCTGCGTGCCGCCGCGAGCTCCGCAGCCCTTCGCGCGGCGTCACGTCGCGCACGGTCTTCGGCGGCCTGCCGCTCGATCGCCTTCTGGAGTTGTTCGACCACCCGACTCAGCCGCTTCTCGTCGGCTTCGAGCGCGGTCGCGGTGTCGCGCTGCGCGGCGATCTGCTTCGACAACTGCGCGAGCGTCAGTCGCTGATTGGCCCGGTCGGCGGCGAGCGCGTCGCGCGCCGACTGCTGCTCCTGCGCCTGGTCGGCCAGCGCGCGGCTTTCCTCGTCGGCGCGTCGACGCTCGGCCTGCAGATCGTCGACGCGCGCCCGCAGCGTCGTCAGGTCCGCCGTCTGCGATCGAGCGAGGTAGCCGAGATAGGTCGCCGTGCGCATCGCCTCGCCCGGATCGCCGCCGGCCAGATAGGTCCGCAGCGCGTCGTCCTGTTGGCCGGCATAGAGCAGCGTCGTCGTCCGGGCGTATGCCGCGCGGCGCGCTGCGATCTGTCCTTCGGCGCCGGCGCGCTGCCGGTCGAAGGTCGCGGCACGGTCCTGCGCGTCGCGTTGCCTTGCGGCGAGCTGGTCGAGCCGTCGCGTGACATCGGCCAGCGCACGTTCGGCGCGCGCGAGCGCCGTCGTGGCCCCGGATCGCGACCGTTCGCCGGCGGCGATCTGTTGCTTGAGCTCCACGATACGGGCGGTCAGACGATCGCGCTCCGCCGACGCTTCGCGGGGGTCGGACGGCGCGGCGGGCGCGGCGTCCTTGCGGCTGCTGCGGGGCTTCTGCGATCCGCTCGAGATCTTCGCGGCGGGCGTGCTCCGCGTCGCGGCTTTCTTCGAGGTGTTCTGCGACGACGTCCTGCCGGACACGGCGCCGTGCGCCGCGCCGAGACCGACGAGGCCGCAACAAACCATCCACGTCGTCACGCGCACCGACAGACGCAGAAGACCCGCCTTCATCGGCGGACGAACATTCTGTGACGCCGCGTCGATCAGGCCGCCTTCGCCTTGCCCTGCGCCGCCACCGCGGCCATCGCTTTGGCGACCTCGTCGGCGTTGCCCAGATAACGGCTGCCGATCGGCTTCAACTGCGCGTCCAGTTCGTAGACCAGCGGTTGCCCGGTCGGCACGTTGAGCGACACGATCGCGTCGTCGCCGATGCCGTCGAGGTGCTTGATCAACGCCCGCAGCGAGTTGCCGTGCGCCGTGACCAGCACCCGCTTGCCGGACAGGATCGCCGGTGCGATCGCCTCGTTCCAGAAGGGCAGCACCCGCGCGACCGTGTCCTTCAGGCACTCCGTCAGCGGCACGTCCCCGCGTGCGAGGCCGGCGTAACGCGGATCGGCGAAGCTGGTGCGTTGGTCGTCGGCGGCCAGGGGCTCGGGCGGCGTGTCGTAGCTGCGCCGCCAGACCAGGACCTGCGCATCGCCGTATTTCGTCGCGGTCTCCGCCTTGTCGAGGCCCTGCAGCGACCCGTAATGACGTTCGTTGAGACGCCACGACTTCGTCACGGGAATCCACAGCCGGTCCATCTCGTCGAGCGCGATGCCGAGCGTGCGGATGGCGCGCTTCAGGACCGACGTGAACGCGAGATCGAAGTCGAAGCCTTCGTCGCGCAGCAGCCGTCCGGCGTCGCGGGCCTCGCCGCGACCTTTCTCGGTCAGGTCGACATCGGTCCAGCCCGTGAAGCGATTCTCCCGGTTCCAGGTCGATTCACCGTGGCGGAGCAGGACGAGTTTGTACATGGCGTGAGAGAGTGAGGAAGGAATACGGAGGTCGCAGCGCCGGGTATTTTATAATGTTCGACCATCCTCAACGCCCAGCTTCGTTGAAACGCGGTCGCCGACGGGCGTTCTGTCGCCGCGAGCCCTTCATCGACGGCCTTCCAATTGACTTTCATTCTCGACAACCTGCTCCTCGTCGGTCTCGCGCTCGTCAGCGGCGGCCTGCTGCTGTGGCCGCTCCTCAAGCGGGGCGGAGGATCGGCCACGCTGACCCCGCTCGAGGCGACGCAACTGATCAATCACGACAACGCCGTGATCGTCGACATCCGCGCCGAGAAGGACTTCGCGCTCGGCTCGCTCGCCGGCGCGCGCAACCTGCCGCAGGCGACGCTGGCCGAACGCGCGAGCGAACTGGTCCGCTTCAAGGCGCGTCCGCTGCTCATCATCTGCGACAACGGCCAGCAGTCGACGCGGGCCATCGCGACGTTCAAGGGTGTCGGCTTCACCGACGTCCATGCGCTCGGCGGTGGCATCGCGGCGTGGAAGACGGCCGCGCTGCCGCTGGTGCTCGCGACGCGCGGCGATGCGCGCTCCGGCCCGAGGGACGCGGGTCGCAAGGGAAAGAGCGACAATCGCGGCCGGCAGCAGAAGCCGCGCATCGCCGGGCCCGAAGTCGTCGAAGCATCGCCTGCGCCGGTCCTGTCGATCACCGATGCGACCGTCGTCGGTGTCGACGACAAGGCAGCGGAGGACGGACGGATGAAGGAGGTCTCATGAACACGCAGGTCCGCATGTACAGCACGGCGGTATGTCCCTTCTGCGTCATGGCCGAGCGCCTGCTGCGTTCGAAGGGCGTGACCGAGATCGAAAAGGTCCGCATCGACCTCGACCCCGCGGCACGACAGGACATGATGTCGAAGACCGGCCGTCGTACCGTGCCGCAGATCTACATCGGTGAACGGCACGTGGGCGGCTACGACGAACTCGCCGCGCTCGATCGTGCCGGCGGGTTGACGCCGCTGTTGATGCCGGCGTCCGACGCACCGTAACAAACCGCATCCAACCGCATCGCGATTCTTCCCTTACCGACCAAAACATGGCAGACACCACACCCCCGACCCCCGTCTTCAGCATCCAGCGCATCTACCTGAAAGACGCGTCGCTCGAGATCCCCAACGCGCCGCAGATCTTCCTGGAAACCGAAGCGCCCAACGTGGAGATCCAGCTCGACGTCTCCAACGTGTCGGTCATCGAGTTCATCCACGAGGTCACCGTGATGGTCACCATCACGACCCGCGTCAAGGATCAGGTGGCGTTTCTCGTCGAGGCCAAGCAGGGCGGCATCTTCGAGATCCGCGAAGTGCCGAACGACCAGATGGAGCCGCTGCTCGGGATCGTCTGCCCGAACATCATCTTCCCGTATCTGCGCTCGAACATCGCCGACCTGATCACGCGGACCGGCTTTCCGCCGATCCACCTCGCCGAGATCAATTTCGAGGCCTTCTTCAACCAGCGCAAGCAGGCTCAACTCGACGCGGCGTCGCAGAATTCGCTGGTCAACGCGGCCGGCACACCGATCCAGTAACCCGACCGTGGCCCGCACACCCAGGCACGCGTGGCGACGTCCGGCGGGGATCGTTGGACTCGCCGGACTCATCGGCATGCTGCTCGGCGGCGCATGGACGCCGTCATCGGCCGCCGACTATCAGTCGGTCGGCAACGACCCCGCCATCCTCTACGACGCGCCGACGCTGCGCGGCGGCCGGGTCGGAATCGCACCGCGCGGCATGCCGGTCGAGATCGTCGTGGCGCAGAACGACTGGACGCGCATCCGCGATGCCACGGGCGGCCTGGCGTGGATCGAGCGCAAGGCGCTGGTCGCCAAGCGCACCGTCGTCGCGACCGACCCCGGTCCGATCGACATCCATCAGGCTCCCGACGACGCGTCGCCTGTGGTCTTCCGCGCGCAGCCGGGCGTCCTGCTCGACCTCGCATCGCCACCCAGCAGCGGCTGGGTCGGCGTCAGGCATCGCGATGGCGTGGCGGGCTTCGCGCGGGTCGGCAGCGTCTGGGGCGAATGAGCACCGGTCCGGAAGTTCGCTCGATCGCATCACGGTTCGGGACGTTCTTCGACCACGCGGCGGGCGGTCGCTAGTGCGCATCTCGGTGATCGGCGCCGGCGCCTGGGGTACCGCTCTCGCGCTGATCGCGGGCCGCCGTCACCACGTCACGCTGCATGCACGCACCACCGAACAGGTCGAGGCGCTGCGCGGGGTGCGCGAGAACGTGCGCTATCTCCCGGGCTTCGCGTTGCCGGCTGCGATCTCGCTGACCAGCGATCTGGCCGAGGCTGCCGACGACGCCGAGCTGATCATCCTGGCCACGCCGGTCGCCGGCTTGCGCGCGACCTGCACGGCGCTGGCCACGCTCCGGCCGCGTCAGCTGGTGTCGGTCTGCAAGGGTTTCGAGCTCGACACGGGCCTGCTGCCGCATCAGGTGATCGCCGCGACCATGCCCGGTGTACCCGCGGCGACGCTGTCCGGCCCGAGCTTCGCCAGCGAGGTGGCGGCGGGCTTGCCGGTCGCGTTGACCGCGGCATCGGCGGACGAGGTGCTCGCCGAGCGCATCGTCCACACGCTGCACGGTGGCGCGGTCCGGGTCTACCGGTCCGCCGACATCGTCGGCGTCGAGGTCGGCGGTGCGGTCAAGAACGTGATGGCGCTCGCGGCCGGCATCTCGGACGGGCTCGACCTCGGCGCCAACGCGCGGGCCGCGCTTCTGACGCGCGGTCTCTCGGAAATGATGCGCATCGGCGTCGCGCTCGGCGGCAGCGCCGAGACGCTGATGGGACTGACCGGTGTCGGCGACCTCATCCTGACCTGTACCGGCGGCCTGTCGCGCAATCGTCGCGTCGGGCTCGGCCTGGGTCGCGGCGAGACGCTCGATGCCGCGCTCGCCGCGCTGGGGCATGTGGCCGAAGGCGTGCCGTGCGCGCGCGCGGTACGGGCCATCGCCGAAGAGCGCGGCGTCGAGATGCCGATCACGACGGCGGTCTCGGCCATCCTGTTCGACGGGCTGGCGCCCCGCGAGGCGTTGGTCCATCTGCTCGCGCGCGCGCCGCGACACGAGCATTGATCGCGTCAGCCGGCGCCCTCGAAGCCGTGTTGACGCCATGCCTCGAAGACCACGACGGCTACGGCGTTCGACAGGTTGAGGCTGCGTTGCTCCGGTCGCATCGGCAGACGCAAGCGACGACGCGCGTCGAACGACGCGAGCACGTCCGGCGCCAGTCCGCCAGTCTCGGATCCGAAGACCAGCCAGTCGCCGGCGGCGAAGGCGACGTCGTGTGGCGCTCGCGTGCCGCGCGTCGTCAACGCGAACAGCCGTTCGGGCTCGGGCCGCTCGCTCTCGACGAAGCCGGCCCACGACGGATGCACGCGCAACGCCGCGTACTCGTGATAGTCGAGTCCCGCGCGGCGCAGACGCGCATCGTCGAGCGCGAAGCCGAGCGGCTCGATCAGATGGAGCGCAGCGCCGGTGTTGGCGCACAGGCGGATGACGTTGCCGGTGTTGGGCGGGATCTCGGGCGAGACCAGGACGACGTTGAACATGGGCTGTGGATTCGATCGAAGTGCCGTGGCGAGCCGGGAGCGAATGATTCATCGGCGTCGCGCGACGACCAGATTGTCCACGCGAGCGACGCCGGCGCGCTTGAGCGTGCGCGCGACCTCGTCGAGCGTCGCGCCGGTCGTCATGACGTCGTCGATCACCGCGACGCGTCGGCCCACGAGGCGCGACCTGCGAACATCGATCACCGCGAAGGCGTCGCGGACGTTGCGGCGGCGGGCGTCGAGACGCAGGCCCGCTTGCGGAGGCGTGTCCACGATGCGCAGCACGCTGCCGGTGTCGAGCGGTCTGTCCCAGCGACGTGCGAGGACACGGCCGATCTCGATGGCCTGGTTGAATCCGCGCGACGCCATGCGGTCGCGCGACAGCGGGACCGGGACGAGGACGTCGATGGCCTGCAGTTCGTCGAGCCCGATGCGGGCCCGCTCGTCGATCAGGTCCGCGAGCAGCGGTGCGTAGGCCAGCGTAGCGCCGTACTTGAGCCCGCGTACGAGTTGCTCGAAAGGCGCGGCGTAGGCTGCCGCGGCGCAGGTGCGATCGAAGGCGGGCGGTCGCCTCAGGCAGCGACCGCAGATTCGCGCGGCCGATCGCGCATCGCCAGCCGACGGCATCGACCGCGGCATCCCAGTCGCAGTCCGCGAACACGATCTGCGGGTTCTTGCCGCCGAGTTCCATCGACACCTTCTTCAGCGTGGCGGCCGACTTGGCGACCGCCTGCTTGCCCACGGCGGTGGATCCGGTGAACGACAGCATGTCGACGTCGGCGTGCGTCACGAGCACGTCGCCGACGACCCTGCCTTC
>CAZZWS010000011.1:30373-36396 GCA_964657795.1 Beijerinckiaceae bacterium | reverse complement strand
TGTCGCGCGCGGTGGTGATGGGCGCCGAAAGCGGCCGCGCGTATCAGCTCCGCGGCGAGGCTCGCTTCTTCCTCGGCAGTTATCGGGAAGCGGTCGCCGATTTCGTCAAGGCGACCGGCATCGATCGTGACGAGCGTTCGACGGTCTACCACGAGCTCTGGCGCGCGCTCGCCTATCGACGGATGAACCAGCCGTTGCCCGACGACCTCGCGGGCCGCGCGGCCGACGATGCACGCGGCGCGTGGCCCCGTCCGGTGCTCGCGCTGCTCGCCGACCGGCTCGCACCCGACGAGATCGGATCGATCGCGGCGCGCAGTTCCGGCGATGCGGCCGCGATGGACGGCACCGAGGCGGACTTCTTTCGCGGCGAGTGGTACCTCGCCCGCGGCGACGTCGCGAAAGCCCGCGACGCGTTCGCCGCGGCGCGGGCCCGTGGCGTGATCAACTACACCGAATACTTCGCGTCGGGCGCGGAGCTCGACAAGCTCGACGGCTCCGTACGCTGACGAGCACCGGCGACCCGTTCATAATTCGCGCTTAACCATTCAGCCGGGCACTGCCATGGACATCCTCGAACACTCCCGCACCATCATTCGGCGACGCATCCAGGCGCTGCAGAAGGCGCTCGCGACGCGCGGCCATGCGGCCGTCCTGATCCCGTCGTCCGATCCCCACCTGTCCGAGTACCTGCCCGAGCGCTGGGCGAGCCGCGTGTGGGCGTCGGGCTTCACCGGCTCGGCCGGCACCCTGGTCGTCACGCGCGACTTCGCGGGCGTGTGGGCCGACAGTCGCTACTGGGTGCAGGCCGACGCCGAACTCGCCGGCACCGGCGTCGAGTCGCTGCGCATCGGCGGCGCCACCAGCACCGCCCACGTCGACTGGCTCGCCGATCATCTGCAGGCCGGCGACACGGTCGCGGTCGACGGCAGCGTCATCGGGCTCGCGGCCGCGCGGCATCTGCAGGCGATGCTGGCCACGCGCGGCATCGCGCTCGTCACCGACGTCGACCTGCTCGACGACGTGTGGCCCGACCGGCCCGCGTTGCCCACGCCACCGATCTACGAGCACGCGCATCCGTTCGCGCCGCGGTCGCGCGCCGACAAGCTCGCGGACATCAGGCGCGCGATGCACGCGGCCGGCGCCGACGCGCACTTCATCGCGACGCTCGACGACATCGCGTGGCTCTTCAACCTGCGCGGCAGCGATGTCGAGTACAACCCGGTCTTCATCGCGCACGCGTTGATCGAGCCCGACCGCGCGACGCTGTTCATCGGCGACGGCAAGGTGCCCGCCGCGGTCCGGGCGTCGCTCGCCGCCGACGGCGTGACGATCGCACCGTACGTGGACGCCCGTGGCGCGCTCGCCGCGTTGACCCCCGGACGCACGCTGCTGCTCGATCCGCGCCGCATCACGCTGGCCTTCCGCGAAGCCGTGCCGGCGGCGGTCCGTGTCGTCGAAGCCGTCAATCCGTCGACCTTCGCGAAGTCGCGGAAGACCGCCGACGAAGCCGCCAACGTCCGGCACGCGATGGAGCAGGACGGCGCGGCGCTGGCGGAGTTCTTCGCGTGGTTCGAGGGGGCCCTGGCGAGTGGCGATACGGTCACCGAGCTGACCATCGACGAAAAGATCACCGCCGCCCGCGCGCGGCGCGAAGGCTTCGTCTCGTGCAGCTTCTCGACCATCGCCGGCTTCAACGGCAACGGCGCGATGCCGCACTACCGTGCCACGGAGTCGTCGCACTCGACCATCGAAGGCGACGGGCTGCTGCTGATCGACTCCGGCGGCCAGTACACGTCGGGCACGACCGACATCACGCGCGTCGTGCCGGTCGGCGTCGTTTCGGCCGCGCAGAAACGCGATTTCACGCTGGTGCTGAAGGGCATGATCGCACTGGCCACGGCACGCTTCCCGCGCGGCACGAAGTCACCGAGCCTCGACGCGCTCGCGCGCGCGCCGATCTGGGCGGCAGGCGTCGACTACGGTCACGGCACCGGTCACGGCGTCGGCTACTTCCTCAACGTGCACGAGGGTCCGCAGTCGATCTCGCCGCACGCGCTGCCGGAGCCGCACACCGCGATGGAGCCGGGCATGATCACGTCGGACGAACCCGGCATCTATCGGCCCGGCGAGTGGGGCGTGCGCATCGAGAACCTGGTCCTCGCCATTCCTGCGCGCTTCGACGGCGCCGGGACAGGTCACGACGCGGGCAAGGGACCGTTTGGCGAGTTCCTCGAATTCGAGACGCTGACGCTGTGCCCGATCGATACGCGCTGCATCGACCATTCGATCCTGCGAGACGACGAGCGGCAGTGGCTCAACGCGTATCACGCCGAAGTCGCGAAGCGCGTCGGCCCGCTGGTGGACGGCGACGCCAGGGCGTGGATCGACCTACGCACGCAGCCGGTCTGAACGCGTGATGGATGAACGCGTGGTACTTGAACGCATGACACGTGGACACGTGATCATCGAAAAAAGGCTGCCTCGGCAGCCTTTTTCAATCGAAGCGCGGTCCGGTCAGCTGCGTTTGGCGATGGCGCCGTAGATCACGAGGATCACGATCGCGCCGATCAGCGACGCGACGAAGCCCGCGTTCTGGTCCGGTTGATAGAAGCCGACGGCCTGGCCCACGAAGCGCGCGAGGAACGCGCCGGCGATGCCGAGGACGATGGTCAGGATGAAGCCCATGTTGTCGCGGCCCGGATGCAGGAACTTGGCCAGTACGCCGATGATGAAACCGATGACGATCGTTCCGATGATGCCCATGCCCATGATGTTCCCCCCCGTTTGAAATGACAGGCCGCATCTTGCTCGATAACGCGGCGTCCGTTGTAGGCCGGACTCCTGAATCAGACACCGACGACGGCAATAATCGCGCCGCGAAGTTCTGAAATGCGCAACGCCACGATCGATCATCGGTGAGGCTGGCCCTCGGAAGCTCCCGACCCGGTAATGTCGCTCACGTCGTGCATACGCCGACAAGTGACCGATCAACTGACAAGCCTGGAGCTCTGAATGAAGACCATCACCCGTTTCATCGCCATCGCAGCCGTCTGCGCCACGCCGCTGTTCGCGGCAGCGCAGACCCCGAGCACGACCACGCCTTCGGCCGATACGTCGACCACCACGCCGGCGGATACCAAGGCCCCCAAGAAGGCCAAGAAGAGCAAGACCGTCAAGCCCATCGAGCCGGCGTCGGACGCCGGCGCACCCACGACGCGCTCGCCGACGACGCCGACGACCAAGAACGACGGGATGACGAAGCCCTGAGCGAAGTCCGGGGCATCGTGAAAAGGCGGCGGAGGCCGCCTTTTTCACGCCAGTCTCATCGTGCGACCTCGAGCACGTGCGATCACCGATGTCAGTGGTTGACCTGCCGACAGGAACGTCTCAAGGCGACGGCGATCGCATCCAGTCGCTTGTCGAGGGTCCAGATCGAGACCGAGTCGCCCAGGATCGTGGAAGCCATCAGGCAGAGGTCCACGAAACCGCAGCCGCGTCCCTGGAGCCTTCGGCGTTCGATGAACGTCAGCAGCTCCTCGTGCGTCGCGACGGGAACGTGTTCGAGCTGTTCAAGAAGATCGATGACGGCGCTTCGGTGAGGCGTGCCGCCGGCGATCTCCACGACGACGTAAGGATGACAGAGGACGTCACCCTGCTCGAGGAGCCGCGCGAGGCGTTCGTTGTGACGTTTGAAATGAGCGACCCAGACCGACGTGTCGACCAGCACCCTCATGGCGACCACGATCTCCTAACGTCTGCGAGGAACGAGCACGATCTCGGGCGCCTGACCGCCGAGAGCGGCCAGGCGTCGCGCCGTCTGCCTTTCGATGAAAGCCTTCACGCGCTCCCTGAGCAGTTCCGATTTCTCGATGCCGGACGTCGCGAGGGCCGTGGCTTTGGAAAAAGAGCTCGACGTCGATCGTCAGTGTGGTTCGCATGATCGCTCCGCATCGTTTGATGCATCATTTTGCATCAACGATGCATCCCCACAAGCGCGCCGAACCGATGCTTCCCGGATCAGACCGACAACGCCTTGTACCTGATCCGCTTCGGCTTCGCGCCCTCCTCGCCCAGCCGCTTCTTCTTGTCGGCTTCGTACTCCTGATAGTTGCCGTCGAAAAACGTCCACTTCGAATCGCCTTCTGCCGCCAGGATGTGCGTGGCGATGCGATCGAGGAACCAGCGATCGTGGCTGATCACGAGCACGGACCCCGCGAACTCCAGCAGCGCGTCCTCGAGCGCGCGCAGGGTCTCGACGTCGAGGTCGTTGGACGGTTCGTCGAGCAGCAGCACGTTGCCGCCAGCGAGGAGGGTCTTCGCGAGATGCAGCCGCCCGCGCTCACCGCCCGACAGGTTGCCGACGATCTTCTGCTGGTCGCCGCCCTTGAAGTTGAAGCGGCCGAGATAGGCGCGTGACGGCATCTCGAAGCGACCGACCGTGAGGATGTCCGCGCCGTTGGCCACGTCGTCGAACACCGTCTTCTTGTTGTCGAGGTCCTCGCGCGTCTGACCGACCAGCGAGATCCGCGCGGTCGAGCCGATCGCGACCTCGCCGCCATCGGGCTTCTCTTGACCGGCGATCATGCGGAACAGCGTCGACTTGCCGGCGCCGTTCGGGCCGATGATGCCGACGATCGCGCCCGCGGGAATCTTGAACGACAGGCCGTCCATCAGCACGCGGTCGCCATAGGCCTTCCGGACGTCCTTGAACTCGATGACCTCGTTGCCGAGCCGCTCGGCCACCGGGATGAAGATCTCGTTGGTCTCGTTGCGCTTCTGATATTCCTGCGAGTTGAGTTCCTCGAAGCGCGCGATGCGGGCCTTCGACTTGGCCTGCCGCGCCTTCGGGCTCTGACGCACCCATTCGAGCTCGGTCTTCAAGGCCTTCTGGCGCGCCGACTCGCTCGACTCCTCGGTCTTCAGGCGTTCCTGCTTCTGGTCGAGCCACG
Organism: Beijerinckiaceae bacterium; assembly: GCA_964657795.1. Taxonomy (GTDB): domain Bacteria; phylum Pseudomonadota; class Gammaproteobacteria; order Burkholderiales; family Burkholderiaceae_D; genus CAHJXF01. The sequence continues at coordinate 31,447 of CAZZWS010000011.1, read as the reverse complement.
AGCTGTAGTTGCCTTTCCACGGGATGCCGTGACCGCGATCGAGTTCGAGGATCCACTCGGCCGCATTGTCGAGGAAGTAGCGATCGTGGGTGACGCCGACGACGGTGCCCGGATAGCGCTGCAGGAACTGTTCGAGCCACTCGACCGATTCGGCGTCGAGGTGGTTGGTGGGCTCGTCGAGCAGCAGCATGTCGGGCTTCGACAACAGAAGCTTGCACAAGGCCACGCGGCGTTTCTCGCCACCCGACAGCGGTCCGATCTTCGCGTCCCACGGCGGCAGCCGCAGCGCGTCGGCCGCGATCTCGAGCTGGTGTTCGGTGTCGCTGCCGGACGTCGCGATGATCGCCTCGAGCCGGCCCTGCTCCTCCGCGAGCCTGTCGAAGTCGGCATCCGGCTCGGCGTACGCCGCGTAGACCTCTTCGAGCTTGGCCTTGGCCTGCATCACTTCGCCCATGCCCGACTCGACCTCCTCGCGGACGGTCTTCTCGGGATCGAGCTTCGGCTCCTGCTCGAGATAGCCGATCTTCAGATTCGGCATCGGTACGGCCTCGCCCTCGATATCGGTGTCGAGCCCCGCCATGATTTTCAGCAGGCTCGACTTGCCGGAGCCGTTCTGCCCGAGCACGCCGATCTTGGCGCCGGGAAAGAACGACAGCGAGATGTTCTTGAGGATCTGACGCTTCGGCGGGACCATCTTGCCGACGCGGTTCATCGTGTAGACGTACTGTGCCATCGTGGGCTTCCGGGATGTTCCTGTGAAGAGCCGCGGAGCTTAACCGATGCCTCGTACGCATCGCCTTCAGGAGCCATCGCGACGCACGATGACCGTGTGCTCGATCGGGGCGCTCGCTCGGGCGGCGCTACTCTTCTGCGCGGCGGACCGGAACGCGAAGCCCGCCGCGGGGCCCGCGCGACCGACCCCGTCCCGCCGGCGCCGAAGCACGCTTCCCCTTGGGTCGCTCGACAACGTCGCGTCGGCAACAGCGGATTGCGCGAACTTCGTGAGCGCGGGTAAACTGGGCGCTGATCCAGGAACGCCCATGCAATCCGCTCGCATCGCTCTCGCCGCATTGT
>CAZZWS010000011.1:0-30363 GCA_964657795.1 Beijerinckiaceae bacterium | reverse complement strand
GATAAACGACGCGGGTCCCTCAAGCCTTCGCCAACGATGTCGATTCAAGCGACAACGGAGTCCACCATGCCGATCAGCACCGACGACCTTCGCATCCGCGAAATCAAGGAGCTCACGCCTCCCTCGCACCTCGTGCGCGAGTTCCCCTGCTCGGAACGCGCCTCGCGCACCGCATTCGCGGGGCGCTCGGCGATCCATCGCATCCTGCACGGCGCCGACCAGCGACTGCTGGTCGTGGTCGGCCCCTGCTCGATCCACGACACGGACGCGGCGAAGGAATACGCCAGGAAGCTCGTGGCCGAACGCGACCGCCATGCGCAGGACCTCGTCATCGTGATGCGCGTGTACTTCGAGAAGCCGCGCACCACGGTCGGCTGGAAGGGCCTGATCAACGACCCCGACCTCGACGGCAGCTTCCAGATCAACAAGGGCCTGCGATCGGCTCGCGAGCTGTTGGCGACCATCAACGACATGGGCCTGCCGGCCGGCTGCGAATACCTCGACGTGATGACGCCGCAGTACATCGCGGACCTCGTGACGTGGGGCGCGATCGGCGCGCGCACGACCGAGTCGCAGGTCCATCGCGAGCTGGCGTCGGGCCTGTCGTGTCCGGTCGGCTTCAAGAACGGCACCGACGGCAATGTCCGCATCGCCATCGACGCGATCAAGGCCGCGTCGCAACCGCATCACTTCCTGTCGGTCACCAAGGGCGGCCACTCGGCCATCGTATCGACGAACGGCAACGAGGACTGCCACATCATCCTGCGGGGCGGCAAGACGCCCAACTACGACGAGGCCAGCGTCGCCGCGGCGTGCGCCGAGATGAGCCGGTCGGGACTCGCGCAGAAGCTGATGATCGACGCGAGCCATGCCAACAGCGAGAAGCGGCCCGAGAACCAGATCGGGGTGTGCGCCGAGATCGGTCGCCAGATCGGGGCGGGCGACTCGCGCATCATCGGCGTGATGGTCGAGAGCCATCTGGTCGCCGGACGTCAGGACCTGAAGCCCGGCCAGCGGCTCGGCGATCTGATCTACGGCCAGAGCATCACCGACGGCTGCATCGGCTGGGACGAGACGGTCGCCGTGCTCGACCAGCTCGCTTCGTCGGTCCGCGAGCGGCGCGTCAAGGAAAACGAGCGATCGTACGTCGGCAAGTAACGGCTGCTTTCTTCATGCACACATGCTGAAGAAGATCGCCACCGCAGATCTGCGCCAGGGCATGTACGTGCAACAGCTTTGCGGATCGTGGCTGGATCATCCATTCTGGAAGAAGCGCTTCCTTCTCGACGATGCGAGGCAACTCGCGCAGCTGAAGGCCAGCGCCGTCCGCGAGGTGTGGATCGACACCATCAAGGGCGACGACGCGTTCGAGGCGACGCGCGTGTTCGCGGAAGAGGCGGTCCTCGATGAGGAGGCGGAGACCGCGCCCGACGCGGAAGACGCGGCGCCCGACGACGACGCGTGCTCGCTGGCCGAGGAGCTGGTCCGCGCCCGGCTCATCGTCGGCGAGGCCCGCGGTGCGATGAATGCGATGTTCCACGACGTGCGCCTCGGCCGCGCGATCGACACCACGCATTGCATGCCGCTGGTCAACGACATCACGGCGTCGGTGCGACGCCATCCCGGCGCCATCGTCAGCCTGGCCCGGCTCAAGACCAGTGACGACTATACGTACATGCACAGCGTCGCCGTCTGCGCGTTGATGGTGTGCCTCGCCCGTCAGCTCCGGTTGTCGGACTCGGACACGCGCGAGGCCGGCATGGCCGGCCTGATCCACGACCTGGGCAAGTCGACGATGCCTCTGGAGATCCTCAACAAGCAGGGCCCGCTGACCACCGCGGAATTCGACGTGATGAAGAGTCACCCGCAGGCCGGCTATCGCCTCGTGCTGGAGGCCGGCGCCGCCAGCCTCGGCGCGATGGACGTGGCGCTCCATCATCACGAGAAGTTCGACGGGACCGGTTATCCGCACGGCCTCGCGGGCGAGGAAATTTCCGTGCTGGCGCGGATGGGCGCGATCTGCGACGTCTACGACGCCATCACGTCGCAGCGGCCGTACAAGTCGGGTTGGGACCCGTCGTTGTCGATCCGCAGGATGACGCGATGGACGCGCGAAGGACATTTCGACGAGACGATCTTCCAGGCCTTCGTCAAGGGCCTCGGCATCTATCCGATCGGCTCGCTGGTGCGGTTGCGATCGGAACGGCTCGCCATCGTGGTCGACCAGTCGACCGGCAATCTGCTGACGCCGGTGGTCAAGGTCTTCTTCGATGTCGGGACCGGCCGCCGCATCGCGACGACGCTGATCGACCTGTCGACGTGCGACGGCGACGAGTCCATCGCCGCGCGCGAGGAGTCCGCCACGTGCGGACTTCACGGACCTCGACGCGCTGTGGTCGCTGGCCTGACGTCGTGACGGGGCGGCCCTTCAACGCTTGCCGCTGATCTCCTCGAAGAACGCGTGGCTGCCGGGTGAGCGACCGCGCGAACGTTCGACGAGCTGCCCGGGCGGCTGCGGCCCGCCCCGCGACAGGATGTCGGTGCGATAACGCCGCCGATCGACCGGATTCGTCAGTCGGCCGTGGAAGCCCGACCGCATGTCGAGCGCCAGCACCTCGCTCCACCTGCAGCCGTCGTCGCCCGCGGCATCGCCGCTCATCGGGTGACCGAAGCTCGCGGGGAACATTGCATGTCGATGGGGTCGCGTGGCTTCAGATCACGGACGCGGCGATACAGCGGCTCGCTCGGAGCAGGCCGGTCTGGAACGGCGTCAGCTCGAGCTCGCAGGCATGGGCCGCATCGCGCGTGCCCTTGCCCAGCGCGACGTTGGCGATCAGCGAAAGCGGACCGTCGAGATCGCTGAACTTGACGGCGATCGCGTTCCATTCGACCAGCACACCCGGCGAGCCTTCCCGCGTTGCATCACGGACTGCATCCGGCGCAGCTCGTCGATGGCTGGGTCAGAGCGCGTCGATGGCCGTCTTGTCCCGGAGCGGGTTCTGCGGGTGGGTGACGGCTGCTGGCGCCGAAGCGAACACGCTCATGTGCAAGAGTGACCGCGAACCACGAAGATCGAAGGCGCATGGCGGGTCGAGGTAGGTGATGCGACGCGTGACGATCGCTTGGTTGCCACGCGACGAGTCAATCGGCCAGCGTCGAACGCAACGTCACCGGGTTCCGGCCTTCGCGGGAACGACGAGATCGAATGAAGCGCGTTGACGACGAGATCGAAGAAGCACGATTGTGTATTCGACGTTCCCGCGAAGGCGGGGAGCCAGCGGCGTGCAGCGGACGACCAATCCTGAACCGACGACGCAGGAAAAAGGCTAGCCAAGCGCCTCACCCGGCGTTCCGGTCCTTCCGCCACTGCACGTCGCTGCCACCCGCATGCCGGTTGAGCACGCGCGCCAGAACGAACAGCAGGTCCGACAGCCGGTTGAGGTAATGGCGCGGTTCGGCGCGCACCGCTTCCGCCTTGCCGAGCGAAACGACCGCACGCTCCGCGCGCCGCGAGACCGTGCGCGCCACGTGCGCGACGGCCGCCGCCCGTGAGCCGCCGGGCAGGATGAATTCCTCGAGCCGCGGCAGCGTCGCGTTGTAGCGCTCGAGCGCGTCGTCGAGCGCCGCGACCTGCGCCTCGGTCACCATCGTATAGCCCGGGATCGACAGCTCGCCGCCGAGATCGAAGAGATCGTGCTGGATGTCGGACAGCACGGCCCTGACATCGTGCGGCAGGTCCTCGCAGGCCAGCACGCCGATCGTGCTGTTGAGTTCGTCGACGTCGCCCATCGCGACGATGCGCAACGCGTCCTTGTCGGTCCGCGAGCCGTCGCCGAGGCCGGTGGTGCCGTCGTCGCCGGTGCGGGTCGCGATCGTCGTCAGTCGTTTACCCATATCTGCCCATACGTTGCCCATGCGCCTCGGTCGTCAGCCCATCGTCTGTTCGAGATATTGCGCGCAGCCGCGCAGCGCCACGTCGTCGGCGACGATGCGCGACACCGGCAAAGCCGACAACCAGGCGCGGTAGCGACCCTTGGCGACGAAGCGTTCGAGGAAGGCGCCGGCGTCGAAGGCCTCGCCGAGATGGGTCAGCACACCCCCGGTCAGGTAGACCCCGCCAGCCGCGTGGAACACCAGTGCGAGGTCGCCGCTGAAGGCGCCGAGCATGCCGCAATACTGTTCGACGGACCGGGCGGCATCGCCTTTGCGATCCGCGAGCGCGGCCTTGACGACCGCACTCGGATCGCCGTCCGCGACACCCGCGAGACCGTCGGCCGGGAACAGCGCGTGATGAACCAGCGCGAGGCCGGCACCGCAACACACGCGTTCCCAGGACACGCGCCCGAACTTCGCGATCGCGGCCGCGTGCACGCGACGATCCTCGTCGGTCTCGGCCGCGAAGCCCATGTGTCCGCCTTCGCTGGTCACCGCGATCGGCGGGTCGCCGTCTTCGAGGCCCGGGGCCAATGCCGCGCAGCCGAGTCCGGTTCCCGGTCCGAGCACGACCCGGGCCGAACGGCTCGAATCGATCGCCGGCGTGCCGACGGTGACGGCCGCGATGTCGCGGCCACCGAGCGTCATCAGCCCGTACGCCTGCGCCGCGAAGTCGTTGATCAGCGAGACGCGTTCGAGCTTCATCGCCACCCTGAGCTCGCGGGTGCTGACCTTCCACGGCGCGTTGGTGAAGCGCGCCTCGCCGTCGTGCGACAGCGGCGCCGCGACCGCGAGGCATGCCGCTTCGACGTCGTCGTCGGCGCTGCCGGCGTCCTCGAGATAACCCGCGACCAGCGTCGCGAGGTCCGGGAAGTCGGCATTGCGATATTCGCGACGCGCCTCGACGCGTCCGTCGCGAACGATGGCGAAGCGGCCGTTGGTGCCGCCGATGTCGGCGACGATGCGCGGTCCGCGCGCTGCGGATGAGGTCGGTCGATCCACGTCTGGTCCTCGTGTCCTGAGCCGCGGCTCGCGGCGAGTGCGCATCGTACTGAAAGCTGCGGACGCCCGTGCGGAGGACTACACTTCTCCGCTCTTTCACGTACTCGCGAGCAGGCCATCATGAACCAGCCGATCCCTCATCCGTCCCTGTTGAAGAAGCCGCTGCCCGCCGCGTTCATCGACGCGATGTCGACATGCTTTGCCGACCGCTTCTCGATGACGGAGGCGATCCGCCTGCATCACGGTCGCGACGAATCCGCGTTCGATCCGATGCTGCCCGACGCCGTCGTCTTCGCGCACACCACCGAGGAAGTGGCCGAGATCGTCAAGCTCTGCTCGCGCCACGAGGTGCCCGTCATCCCTTACGGCATGGGCTCCTCGCTCGAAGGTCATCTGCTCGCCATCCGCGGCGGTATCTCGCTCGACGTGTCGCAGATGAACGCGATGATCGCCGTCAACCCGGAAGACCTGACGGCCACCGTGCAGGCGGGCGTGACGCGGAAGCAGCTCAACGCCGAAATCAAGGACACCGGTCTGTTCTTCCCGATCGACCCGGGCGCCGACGCGTCGCTCGGCGGCATGGCCGCGACGCGGGCGTCGGGCACCAACGCGGTCCGCTACGGGACGATGCGCGAGAACGTGGTGTCGCTGACCGTCGTGACGGCGGAAGGCAAGATCGTCCGCACCGCGCAGCGCGCGCGCAAGTCGTCGGCGGGCTACGACCTCACCCGCATCTTCGTCGGCAGCGAAGGCACGCTCGGCATCATCACCGAGGTCACGGTCAAGCTCTATCCGCAGCCCGAGGCCATCTCGGCGGCGGTCTGCAACTTCGCGACGGTCGACGACGCCGTGCGCTGCGTGATCTCCGTGATCCAGATGGGCGTTCCGATCGCACGGGTCGAGTTCCTCGACGCGGCGTTCGTGAGGGCCATCAACGTGCACAGCAAGCTGACCTTGAAGGAATCGCCGCTGCTGCTGTTCGAGTTCCACGGCTCCGAGTCCAGCGTGAAGGAGCAGGCCGGGATCGTCCAGGACGTCGCGGCCGAACACGGCGGCACCGAATTCACGTGGGCCACGCAGCCCGAGGATCGCTCGAAGCTGTGGGCCGCACGACACAACGCCTACTTCGCGGGACTGCAGGTCAAGCCCGGCACGCGTGCGATCACCACCGACGTCTGCGTGCCGATCTCGAGGCTCGCCGACTCCATCGGCGCGACCGTCGCCGACTGCGCGAAGTCGGCGCTGCCCTCGCTGATCCTCGGCCACGTCGGCGACGGTAACTATCACGTGATGTTGCTGGTCGATCCGGCGAAACCCGAGGAGTTCGAGGAGGCCGAAGGCATCAACCATCGCCTGGTCTCGCGCGCCATCCAGCTGCAGGGCACCTGCAGCGGCGAACACGGCGTGGGCCTCCACAAGATGCAGTTCCTGGTCGAGGAACACGGCGAGGACGCGCTCGATCTGATGCGTGCGTTGAAGCGCGCGTTCGACCCGAAGAACATCATGAATCCGGGCAAGATCGTCGCGCTGGAACGCGGTTGATCAGGATCGGAACGCGGAGGCATCACGGATGGCCGGTGGCTGGACCAACGACAACGCCGTCAACGAGCAGATCGACGCGACGGTCGAGGACGGCATCCGGCGCGTACAGGCGAAGCTCGCAGCCGCGGGGCCTGGCGCCACGCATTGCGACGAGTGCGGCGTCGAGATTCCGCTCGCGCGGCGCGAGGCCATCCCCGGCGCCCGCATGTGCGTGCGTTGCCAGGAAGAGGCGGACCGGCAGGCCGCCATCTTCTCCGGCTACAACCGGCGCGGCAGCAAGGACAGTCAGTTGCGTTGATGGCGACCGGCAACGATAGGGTGCGGCAGCTCGCGAAGCCACGTGGCGCGGCGTTCGTCACAGCCATCGTCGTCTTGGCGTCGATCGGCGGATGCGCATGGTGGCCGCGATGGCTCGGCGGCTCGAAGGCGGCTGCATCGATCGGCCCGCCCGAGGGCCCGCCCCCTCGTCCGGTTTCCGAAGCCCGCGCCGCGTGCGCCAACTACGACCGCATCGCGGCGTCGAACGCGTATCCGCACGACGCCTATTTGCGCGGCATCCTCACCGGCAACGCCACGATCCGTTTCACGGTGACCGGCTCGAAGATCGACATCAACCGCGTCACGTCGTCCGATCCGGCGTTCGGGGACGCGGCGGTGGACGCGGTCCGCAAGCTCGACTGCCGCGTCGATCAGCCGACGGTCTTCGAGATGGCGTTCGTGTATCGACGGGCGGGTTGACGCGACGGGCTCTTCTATCGCGGCGCGTCTGTCATCGCATCGGTGATCGCGACGGTTCGAACGCTGACAGTCGTCACGCTTGCGAGCAGATCGAAGACTTTTTCCTTGTAATCGGCAAAGCGGTAAGTGTCGAAAAGCGCGCGGATCGTCGGATCCTTCGGCTTCTTCTCCTTGTACTGATCGAGGACCCATTCGAGCGCGCAGCGGGCGCCGAGCCGATAGCGTCCTGCGGCTGCGGGAACGCCGGTCAGCGTGGTCTCGCTGTCGACGACGATGCGGCCGTCGTGCGTTGCCGCCTTGTCGGCCTTCAAGACCGGCCGCGGCGACTGGCCGGCATTGCGCGCCTTCGTGTCCGGCACGGAGACGCGGCCGAGCGCGCACGGCTCGACGGTCTCGTAGCCGATGTGCATCGCAGGCCGAGATGGTCGTGCAAGTTTTTCGGAATCGTGACCTGACCCTCGCTGGTGACCGTCCGTGCTCATCGCCGTCGCTCCGTATTTCGGAAGTCGGTACGACTAAACCCGCCCGAGACATCCGCAAGCATGACGCGCGACCCGATGCGCGTGTTGTTCACGTCACACGGGGCTGCGGCGGCACAGGAACGGATCGGTCTAAACCACCGGGAGAAGGCTCCGCCCGCAGGTCCGGGAGGAACACCGTGATCAGTCCGATCAGCGGCAGAAAAGCGCAGAGCCGATAGACCGCGGCCACCCCATGCGCATCGGCGACATGCCCGAGCACCGCGGCGCCGATGCCGCCCATCCCGAACGCGAACCCGAAGAACAGGCCCGACACGGTGCCCACCTTGCCCGGCACCAACTCCTGCGCGTAGACCAGGATCGCCGAGAACGCCGACGCGAGGATGAAGCCGATCACGAACGTCAGGACCGTCGTCGCCGTCAGGCCCACGTGCGGCAGCAACAAGGTGAACGGCGCGACGCCGAGGATCGATCCCCAGATGACGCGCTTGCGGCCGATGCGGTCGCCGATCGGGCCGCCGAGCAGTGTGCCGGCCGCGACCGCGAACAGGAACACGAACAGGTGGAGCTGCGCGTTCGTCACCGACAACGCGAACTTCTCGATCAGATAGAACGTGAAGTAGCTCGTGATGCTGGCCATGTAGAAGTACTTGGAGAACACCAGCAGCAGCAGGATGCCGATCGACGTCGCGACGCGGCCGCGCGGCAACGCCACATGCGTCGCGCGTTGCGCTTTCGCCTTCGCCCTGAACGCCGCGTGATGCATCCCGTACCAGGTGCCGACGTACCACAGCACCGCGATCGCCAGCAGCGCTGCGAGCGCGAACCACGAGACGCTGTGCTGTCCGTTTGGAATGACGATCCACGCGGCCAGCAACGGACCCGCCGCGCTGCCGGCGTTGCCGCCGACCTGGAAGACCGACTGCGCGAGGCCGTGCTTGCCGCCCGACGCCATCCGCGCGATCCGCGACGATTCGGGATGGAACACCGACGAGCCGGTCCCGACCAGCGCGGCCGCGACCAGCAGCACGCCGTAGCTCGGCGCGAACGCCAGCAGCACGATGCCGCACAGCGTCGACGCCATGCCGAACGACAGCGAGCGCGGCTGCGGATGCTTGTCGGTGTAGAGGCCGATCAGCGGCTGCAGCAGCGACGCGGTGATCTGGTAGGTCAGCGTGATCAGGCCGATCTGCGCGAAGCTCAGGCCGAAGTTGCCCTTCAGCAGCGGATAGATGGCCAGGATCAACGACTGGATCATGTCGTTGAGGAAGTGCGAGAAGCTGAGCGCGCCGAGGACCTTCCAGGCCACGCCTTCGCGCGCCGGCACGATCGGCGCGGTCCGCGGCTGGACGATCGAAGGCCCGGTCGCGTCCGTGGCCGCGATGGACGCGAAAGCGCCGCGTGAAGTCGCGAGCGAAGCGTCGATGGGCTGGGCGGTGGCGTTCATGGCGATCTCGACTGACGTGGAATCAGGTCCGCATCGTAGGCGCGGGAGCCTCGGCTGGTTTACGATAAAGAGACATCTTTTGTCGAAAAACCGCCAACGCCGGACGACTCGCCCCGCCGCCATGACCCGCGCCATCCATTCCCGTGTCATCAGGCATCAGGCCGTCGACACGCGCGGCTACGAGCCCACCACGACGCGCCCGGTGCGTCTGGTCGCCCGCGACCTCGACCACGACGCGCGCCTGCCCGAGCACGACCATCGCTGGCATCAGGTGCTGTACACCGCCACCGGCGCCGTGCGCGTCCTGACCGCCGACGCGACGTGGTTCGTCCCGCCGTCGCGTGCGATCTGGATCCCGTCGGGCATCCGGCACGCGGTCGCCATTCTCGACCACGCGCACATGCGCTCGCTCTACGTGCTGCCCGCGGCGAGCCGACTGCCGACCGACGCGTGCCGCGTCATCGAGGTCTCGCACCTCCTGCGCGAACTGATCGCGGACCTGGGCAACGCGACGACGGAAGCCGACGCGCGTCGCGAACGTCTCGTCAGCGACCTGATCCTCGACGAGCTGCGGATCGCGCAGACGCTGCAGGTCGACGTGCCGCTGCCGAGCGACAAGCGTCTCGTCGCCCTGTGCAACGCGATGATCGCCGAGCCCGCTTCGACGCGGACGCTCGACGAATGGGCGCCGCTGGTCGCGGCCAGCGCGCGCACGCTGGCGCGCCTCTTCAGCGAAGAACTCGACACCACGTTCGCGCAGTGGCGCCAGCGCATGCGCCTCGCGCACGCCGCACCGCTGGTGGCGCGCGGCTGGCCGTTGTCACGCGTCGCGACCGAACTCGGCTACAGCAGCCAGAGCGCGTTCTCGGCGATGTTCAAGCGCACGTTCGGCAAGCCGCCTTCGGTGTTCTACGCGTCGACCACGGCTCGATAGGAAAGTGACGGGATCGTCGACGGCACCACGATCCGTCGATCGACCCGCGTCACGTCGCGCAGCCCGCACAACGCCATCGTCACGTCGAGTTCCTTGCGGATGATGTCGAGGCAAGCGGTGACGCCGGTCTCGCCCATCGCGCCGAGGCCGTACAGGAACGCGCGGCCGATGAACACGCCCTTCGCGCCGAGCGCGAGCGCCTTGATGACGTCCTGACCCGAGCGCACGCCGCCGTCCATCAGGATCTCGACGCGCTGGCCGAAGGCCTCGGCGATGGCCGGCAACGCCTCGATCGACGACACCGCGCCGTCGAGCTGGCGGCCGCCGTGGTTGGACACGATCAGCGCGTCGACGATGCCGGAGTCCGCGAGCACCGCGGCCTTCTCGGCGTCGTCGGGATCGATGATGCCTTTCAGGATCAGCTTGCCGCCCCAGCGGTCCTTGATCCATTGCACGTCGTCCCACGACAGCTTCGGATCGAACTGTTCGGCGGTCCACGACGACAGCGAGTTGACGTTGCCGACGTTGGGCGCGTGGCCGACGATGTTGCCGAACGTGCGGCGCTTCGTGCCGAGCATGCCGAGGCACCAGCGCGGCTTCGTCGCGAGATTGATCAGGTTGGCGACGGTCGGCCGCGGCGGCGCGGTGAGACCGTTCCTCACGTCCTTGTGGCGCTGGCCGAGGATCTGCAGGTCGAACGTCAGCACCAGCGCGCTGCAGCGCGCGGCCTTCGCGCGGTCGATCAGCTTGCCGATGAAGTCGCGGTCCTTCATCACGTAGAGCTGGAACCAGAACGGCTTCGTGGTGTTCTTCGCCACGTCCTCGATCGAGCAGATGCTCATCGTCGACAACGTGAACGGCACGCCGGCCTTCTCGGCGGCACGCGCGGCGAGGATCTCGCCGTCAGCATGCTGCATGCCGGTCAGGCCGGTCGGCGCCAGCGCGACCGGCATCGCGACCGGTTGGCCGACCATCGTCGACGCGAGCGAGCGATTCGTCATGTCGACCGCGACGCGCTGGCGCAGCTTGATACGCGCGAAATCCTCGGTGTTGGCGCGATAGGTCGATTCGGTCCAGGAGCCCGAATCGGCGTAGTCGTAGAACATCCGCGGCACGCGGCGTTCGGCCAGGATGCGCAGGTCTTCGATGCAGGTGATCGGTCGGGTCATGCGGGCTTCCAGGGAGAACCGCGCGTTGCGGTCGAGATGGCCGAAGGATACCGACCGGCGGTCCTGCGAGGCGAGCAGCCCGGTTTTTTCGTCGACGCATGTCCGGCCCGCGAAGCGGCTTTCGTACACAGGGAGAGGAATGCGTCGCATCGACGACGATGCGTGCTCCTCGCCCCATCGACCGCTCACCGGACGCCCGCCATGTCGAAATGGTTCGCCTTCCTGCTGTCCTCGTGCATCGCCTGCGCGCTGGCGCCCACGCCCTCGGCGGCGACGACCATCGCCGTCGGGCCGTACACGCCGTCGTCGACGTCGCCGTTCGTCGTGCCGGTCATGGTGACCGGCGCGGTCGGGCTCGACGCATTCTCGTTCGACCTCGCGTACGAACCGACCGCGTATGCGATCGCGACCGGCTGCGACCCGTTCTCCGATGCGTTCTGCGACTTCGTGACCGGCCCGGTCACGGCGGGCACCTTCTACGGCGGGGCAACTTTTCCTGCGCTGTTCGTGCCGGGTTTCATCCTGCTCGACGCGGGTGGCGTCCAGACCGGTCGACTGCTCGGGGTGGCCGGCGCGTGGCAGGACTTCGCCCCCAGCCCGTCCGGCGACGGCATCCTCGCGTACATCGAGTTCATCGCGATCCCGGGAGGAACAGCGGATTCGCCGATCACGGTCACCTCGTCGGTGTTGCCCGTGGAAGTGGCCGAGCCGGCAACCTGCGCGCTGGTCGCCGTGTCGCTCGCCGCGATGCTCTCCATGACCCGCCGGGCTCGCCGCGGCGAGCGCGAGCGGCCCGCTTCCCCTCCGCTGGTGGCGGCCTGAGCTCTGCCGACCGCCGAAACCGATCGATCACCATCAAGGACCCACCATGAACGAACGTCTTCCGTTCGCCGCACGCATCGTCGCGGCTGCATTCGCCCTGGCCGTCGACGCAGCCTCGTCGCAGAACGTCGTCAACGGGCCGTATTACGCGACCCCGTCGTGGGATCAGACGATGCCGGCGTCGACCCGGTTCCTCGTGCTGTCCAACTTCAACGGTCAAGCGGTGCTCGACCGCGAGACCGGCCTCGTCTGGCAACGCGCACTGAACGACGCGCAGTACGACTCGATCGCCGCCACGTCGTGCCATCAGGCCACGACCGGCGGGCGATACGGTTGGCGACTGCCGTCGATCGCGGAAATGACGAGCCTCTTCGATCCGACGGTGGCCAGCATCCCCTCCCTGACTGCGGGGCATCCGTTCACCGGGTTCGTCGGCTCGGACAACATCTACTTGTGGACCGCGAGCCGCGATCCCTCGTACGCGCCGCGAGCGCCGGGCCGGGTCTACCTGGCCAACACGGCGAGCTTCGGACAGACCCGGTTGGTCACGCTCAGCACCGCGGATGCGTCGACGTCGAGAGCGCCTTTCCTCTGCGTTCGGGGCGGCGGAGGCCGCGACGACTATTGAACGCGAGGTCCACCCGGGTCAGCGGTGGACCGACCGCATCCCAACCTCGTCGTAGCGCGTACCGGCCGCGAACCCCGCCGGTGCCACGGCCTCGATGCGGGCCAGGTCGTCGGACGTCAACGTGACGTCGACCGCGCCGACGTTCTCGGCGACGCGATCGGGACTCGTCGTGCCGGGGATGGGAACGATCGCGTCACCCTGCGCGAGCAACCACGCGAGCGCGAGCTGGGCCGGCGTGCAGCCTTTCTCCTTCGCGATCTCGCCGACCTGCGCGACGACGTCGAGATTCTTCTGGAAGTTGTCGCCCTGGAAACGCGGGTTGTTGCGGCGGAAGTCGCCTTGCGGCAGGTCTTCGGGCTTCGTGAAACGCCCGGTGAGGAAGCCGCGGCCGAGCGGGCTGTACGGCACGAAGCCGATGCCGAGCTCTTCGCAGGTCGGCAGCAGATCGTCCTCGACATCCCGCGACCACAGCGAGTACTCGGTCTGTAGCGCGTGGATGCGATGGACCTTGAACGCGCGCCGCAGCGTATCCGGCGCCGCTTCGGACATGCCGAGGAAGCGCACCTTGCCCGCCTTCACGAGATCGGCCATCGCCCCGATGGTGTCCTCGATCGGCACGGTGGGATCGACGCGATGCTGGTAGTAGAGGTCGATGACGTCGACGCCGAGCCGCTCCAGCGAGTCGTCGCAGCACTGCTTCACGTACTCGGGCTTGCCGCTGATGCCGAGCCACTCACCGTTCGGGCCGCGCCTGTTGCCGTACTTGGTCGCCACGACCACGTCGTCGCGACGTCCCATGATCGCCGCGCCGACCAGCTTCTCGTTGGTGAACGGGCCGTACATGTCGGCGGTGTCGAGCAAGGTCACGCCGAGGTCGAGCGCGCGACGGATCGTGGCTTTCGCCTCGGCCTGGTCGGCGGCGCCGTAGAACTCGGACATGCCCATGCAGCCGAGGCCGATCGCCGAGACCGCGGGCCCGTCGGTACCCAATGTTCTTGTCTTCATGCTTGCTCCAGAGGTCGTCGCCGGCGAGCGGACATCGCCCGTCGATTCGATCGACAGGTTCTCCGACGCCGAAGCGGCTGTCGAGTTCGCGACGACGATGATCCTCGCCGATATTCGACCGCAAACCGCCGTGTTAACGTCGCACGATGAACGCTCTCGCCGAACCCGAAGTCATCGCATCCCTGCTGTCCGACCCGGTGATCGTCGATCGCCCCGACGACCGGCCGCCACCGAAGCTCGACGCGCGCGCCCTCGCCGAGCGCCAGGCCGCCGTCGCCCGCGCGATGCTGGGCGTGCTGCCCGCGAAGAGCGTGCTCTGGAAGCCGACCGACACGCGCCCCTACGAATGCGACGGGCTGTCGATGTTCCGGCAGCTGCCGATGGTGGTGGTGCTGCCCGACGACGAGCGGCAGGTCGCCGCCATCCTGCGCATCTGCGCGAGCATGAAGGTGCCGGTCGTCGCACGCGGCGCGGGCACCAGCCTGTCGGGCGGCTCGATGCCGCACGGCGAAGGCGTGCTGCTGGCGCTCGGCAAGCTCAGCCGGATCGTGTCCATCGACGCCTGCTCGCGGACCGCCGTCGTGCAGCCGGGCGTCCGCAATCTCGCCATTTCCGAAGCCGCCGCGCCGCTCGGCCTCTACTACGCGCCGGACCCGTCGTCGCAGATCGCGTGCAGCATCGGCGGCAACGTCGCGGAGAACTCGGGCGGCGTGCACTGCCTCAAGTACGGTCTCACCGTCCACAACGTGCTGAAGGTCCGCGGCCTGACGATGGCCGGCGACGTCGTGGAGTTCGGCTCGCTCGCGCCCGATGCGCCCGGCCTCGACCTGCTCGCGCTGATCGTCGGGTCCGAAGGGATGCTCGCGGTCGCCACCGAGATCACCGTCAGGCTGATCCCCAAGCCGCAGGCGGCACGACTGATCATGGCGTCCTTCGACGACGTCGAGACCGCCGGCGACGCGGTGGCCGCGATCATCTCGGCCGGCATCATCCCCGCGGGTCTCGAGATGATGGACCGGCAGGCGACGCGCATGGTCGAGCCGTTCGCGAAGGCCGGCTACGACCTCGACGCCGCGGCCATCCTGCTGTGCGAATCCGACGGCACCGTCGACGAGGTCGACGAGGAGATCGGACGCATGGAGGCCGTGCTGGCCAAGTCGGGCGCGACCCGGCTCGTCGTCGCGCAGGACGAGCTCGAACGCGCGAAGTACTGGGCCGGTCGCAAGAACGCCTTTCCCGCTGCGGGCCGCGTGTCGCCCGACTATTACTGCATGGACGGCACCATCCCGAAGAAGCGTCTCGGCGAGATGTTGAAGGCCATCCAGGCGATGGAGATCAAGTACCGGCTGCGCTGTCCCAACGTGTTCCACGCGGGCGACGGCAACCTGCATCCGCTGGTGCTGTTCGACGCCAACGACGCCGACGAGCTGAAGCGCGCCGAAGACTTCGGCGCCGAGATCCTCGAGCTCTGCGTGGCGCTCGGCGGCACCATCACCGGCGAGCACGGCGTCGGCATCGAGAAGATCGCGCAGATGTGCATCCAGTTCTCGGCGCCGGAGCTGTCGGCGTTCCACGGCGTCAAGCGCGCGTTCGATCCGGACCGCCTGCTGAATCCCGGGAAGGGCGTGCCCACGCTGCATCGCTGCGCCGAGGGCGGCCGCATGCACGTCCACGGCGGGGCGTTGCCGCATCCCGATCTGCCCCGGTTCTGATGGGTTCGACGGGATGAGCCTGGTGCGGGAGGACGAGTCCATGACGGTCGACGATCGAGCGACGCGTGACGACAGCGCCGCGCTGGTCGACACGGTCCGGCGTGCGTACGCGGCGCGGACGCCGCTGGCGATACGCGGTGGGGACACCAAGCGCTGGTACGGCCACCGGGTCGACGGCTCGACGATCGACACCCGGAGTCATGTCGGCATCGTCGACTACGAGCCGAGCGAGCTGGTCATCGTGGCGCGCGCGGGGACGTCGCTCGCCGAGGTCGAGACGCTGCTCGCGCGTCATCGCCAGATGCTCCCGTTCGAGCCGCCCCGTTTCGCGCCGGCGGCGGGTTCGCAGCGTGCATCGGGCGACGATGCGATCTCGCGTGAGATGGCGTCCGCGATGCGTGGAGCGACGCTCGGTGGCGTCGTCGCCGCGGGCCTGTCGGGTCCGCGTCGCATGGCCGCCGGCAGCGTGCGCGACTTCGTGCTCGGCGCGCGGCTGATCGACGGTCGCGGGCAGCACCTCGCGTTCGGCGGGCGCGTGATGAAGAACGTGGCGGGCTACGACGTCAGCCGCGCGCTCGCGGGGTCGCTCGGCACGCTCGGCCTCGTCACCGAAGTGGCGTTGAAGGTGCTCCCGATCCCGACGGCGCGGACGACGCTGGCTTTCACGCTCGACGAGGCGGCCGCGCTCGAGAAGCTCAACCAGTGGGCGGGCCAGCCCATCGCCATCACGGCCAGCGCATGGCGCCCGGTCGCGGCCGACGGTGATCGCTACGTCCCGCGAGCCGGTCGGCTCACGGTCCGTCTCGAAGGCAGCGAGGCCGCGGTGCAGTCGGGCATCCGCCGCCTCGGTGGTCTCGACGTGGACGACGCCGACACGCTGTGGCGCGACCTGCGCGAGCAGACCGACCCCTGGTTCGCGGCGCGTCCGGTCGACGTGCCGCTGTGGCGACTCGCGTTGCCGCCCACGGCGCCGGTACTCGATGCCGATGCGCTGGGCTTCGACGATCAGCTGATCGAGTGGGGCGGCGCGCAACGCTGGATCGCCACGCGCGTCGATGCCTCCATCGTCCGTGCGACCGCCGAGCGTCTCGGCGGCCACGCGACGCTGTGGCGGGCCGGTGAAGAGACGAAAGCACGCGTCGGCGTGTTCGCACCGCTGTCGGCTCCGTTGATGGCGATCCATCGTCGCCTGAAGGCCGAGTTCGATCCCGCCAACCTGTTCAATCGCGGGCGCATGTATCCCGGTCTCTGAACGAACGCCGAACGAACCAAGACGCGGACCCATCGCATGGAAACCCATCTCGCCGACTTCATCCGCGGCACCCCGGACGGCATCGAAGCCGAAGCGATCCTGCGTCGCTGCGTGCACTGCGGCTTCTGCACGGCGACCTGCCCGACCTATCAGCTGCTCGGCGACGAGCTCGACAGTCCGCGCGGTCGCATCTACCTGATCAAGGACGTGCTCGAAGGCGGCCCGGCCACGCCGTCGACGCGCCTGCATCTCGACCGCTGCCTGACGTGCCGCAACTGCGAGACCACGTGCCCGTCCGGCGTGCAGTACGGACGTCTCGTCGACATCGGTCGCAAGGTTGTCGAGGAACGCGCGACCGAGCCGCGGCCGCTGGCCGAGCGCTTGAAGCGCACGGCGCTGCGCGAAGGTCTCACGCGGCGCTGGCTGTTCGATCCCGCGATGAAGATCGGCAAGGCGGTCCGGCCGATGCTGCCGGCCGCGCTCGCGACGAAGGTGCCGCCGGCCGGCGCGGCGCACGAAGGTCGCGCGGCGTTCGGGCCGCGCAGCCATCCGCGCAGGATGCTGATGCTCGCCGGCTGCGTGCAACCGGCGATGGCGCCGTCCATCAACGACGCGACGATCCGGGTGCTCGATGCCGTCGGCGTCGAGACCATCGTCGCCCGCAAGGCCGGCTGCTGCGGCGCGCTGCGTCATCACCTGACGGATCAGGACGGCGCGCTGGCCGAGGTCAAGCGCAACATCGACGCGTGGTGGCCGCATGTCGAGGCCGGCGCCGAATGCATCGTGATGAATGCGTCGGGTTGCGGGGCGATGGTCAAGGAATACGGTCATCTCCTGCGTGACGATCCGGTCTATGCCGTCCGCGCCGAACGCATCGCCGCGCTGACGCTCGACCTGTCCGAGGTGCTCGTGCCGTTCAAGGATTTCCTCGTCACGAAGCTGCAGCGGCCGTCACGACGACGCGTCGCGTGGCATCCGCCGTGCACGCTGCAGCACGGCCAGCAGATCCGCGGCACGGTCGAGGCGCTGCTGACCGCGGCCGGCGTCGACGTGAAGCTGTGCGCCGAGAGCCATCTGTGCTGCGGCTCGGCCGGCACGTATTCGGTATTGCAGCCCGAGCTGTCGCAGGCGCTGCGCGACCGCAAGCTCGCCCACCTCGCGGCGACCGAACCGGAGGCGATCGTGTCGGCCAACATCGGCTGCATTACGCATCTGCAGAGCGGCACCGAGACGCCGGTGATGCACTGGATCGAGCTGATCGCGGACGCGCTGGGTTCCGATACGCTGGTCGCTCACGTCCCCGAATCCGTGGCCAGGCATGGACTCTTTCCGGGCGAAGTACAGCGGGCAGGCCCCATCAAGCGCGGCCCGGGACCGAAGCCGATCCCGGATCCGAAGCGGCCGTTGTGACAACGCTGTAGCCATTACGCACGCTGGTTCCAATGTTTCCGAGGAAGGTGGCGATGCTTATTTCTTATCACAAAGATCCAGTGCTGATCGACGCGATTTGCGACGACTTACAAAAGTACGACGCGGTTTTCTTCGCAACGACGACGAGCAATTTTGATCGCGTTGAACGCTTGGTAAATGACAAGCTGTCCGGTGTCGTCGGCCTTTGTGCGAAAGGTGGGACGAACGGCTTCGATAGTTTTCTATACAGCCTTCGCAATCATGACGGATCAATGAATGTTATTGAGGAGCGGGTGAAGGTCGCCATAACGATCTGGGAAGCCGCCGGCGGTCCGGTGCCGCACGTCGCCGCATTTTGATGGAATGTAATGCGACGCTGCCGCACATGACCGGCAAGCAAAGCAAATGCAGATGATCGAAACCTTCGCCGTCCTCCTTCTCTACCAACTCATCGGCGAAACGCTTACCTACACCTTCGGCCTGCCGATCCCCGGTCCCGTGATCGGCATGGCGCTGTTGCTGATCACGCTCGCATTGCGACCCGGCCTCGTCGCGACGATCCGCGGAACCGGCAACACGCTGCTGTCGCATCTCTCGCTGCTGTTCGTGCCGGCCGGGGTCGGCGTGATGGTCCACTTCGCGCGGTTGTCGGAAGAAGGCGTGGCGATCATCGGCGCCGTCGTGCTCAGCACGATCCTGACGATCGTCGCGACCGCGGGCACGGCCGCGTGGCTGATGAAGCGCGACGTCGCCGCGGCATCGACATCGTCCGCGTCCGACATCGCCAAGGACTGACGTGCATCCGGTCGCCGCCACCTGGGTCTACCTGTCCGCTTCGCCGCTACTGTGGCTGACGCTGACGCTGATCGCGTATCTCTTCGGCTTCGCGCTCTATCGCAGGAGCGGTTTCGATCCCCTGGTGAGTCCAGTGGCCATCGCCATCTTCGTGTTGCTCGCCGTCCTGCTCGGCACGCACACGTCGTACGAGACCTACTTCGACGGTGCGCAGTTCGTGCACTTCCTGCTCGGACCGGCGACCGTCGCGCTCGCCGTGCCGCTGTACGACAACTGGAGCAAGCTGCGCGCGCACTGGTTCGCGCTCGCGGTCGCGCTGGTCGTGGGCATCGTCGTCGCGTCGGGGTCGGCCGTGCTGATCGCGCACCTGCTCGGCGCGTCGCCGAAGACGCTCGCGTCGCTGGTCCCGAAGACCGTCACCACGCCGGTCGCGATGGGCATCAGCGAGAAGATCGGCGGCATCGCGTCGCTGACCGCGGTCTGCGTCGTGCTGACCGGCATCGTCGGCGCGGCGCTCGCACGGTCGGTGCTCAACGCGATGCGCATCCCCGATCACTCGATCCGCGGCTTCGCGCTCGGCCTCGCGGCCAGCGGCCAGGGCGTGGCGCGCGCGTTCATGGTCAGCGAGGAGATGGGAGCGTTCGCGGGTCTCGCGATGGGACTCACCGCGCTGGTCTCGGCGCTCGTGCTGCCGCTGTTCGCGCGCTGGCTGCTGCCGCTGTTCGGGTGACGAAGGAGGCTTACGACGCCGTCATCATCGGCGGCGGTCACAACGGCCTCGTCTGCGCCTGCGATCTCGCGGCGCGCGGCCTGTCGGTCCGGGTGCTCGAACGTCGGGGCATCGTCGGCGGCGCGGCGGTCACCGAGGAGTTCCACCCCGGCTTTCGCAACTCGACGGCGAGCTACACCGTCGGCCTGCTGCATCCCGATGTCATCCGCGACCTGCGGCTGCACGCCCATGGCCTGCGCATCGTGCAACGACCGTTCTCCAACTTCCTGCCGCTGCCCGATGGCGGCTTCCTCAAGGTGGGCGGCGGACTCGAAGCCACGCAGCGCGAGGTGGCGAAGTTCTCGACGAAGGATGCCGAGCGCCTGCCCGCCTACTACGCGATGCTCGAAGGCGCGGTCGACATCGTCCGCGCCATGTCGACGCGGACGCCGCCGAACGTCGGCTCCCGCACGTTCGCATCGACCGCCGACTGGCTGTCCGCATGGGACCTCGGCAAGCGCCTGCGGCGCATCGATTTGCCGGCCAAGCGCGATCTGATGGACCTCTTCACGAAGAGCGCCGGCGACATCCTCGACGCGTGGTTCGAGTCCGATCCAATCAAGGCGGCGTTCGGCTTCGACGCCACGGTCGGTCACTACGCGAGCCCGTACAGCCCGGGCTCGGCGTACGTGCTGCTGCATCACGTCTTCGGCGAGGTCGATGGACGCGCCGGCGTGTGGGGTCACGCGATCGGCGGCATGGGATCGATCACGCGGGCGATGGCCGCCGAAGCGTTCGCACGCGGCGTCGAGCTGTCGACCGATGCGCCCGTCGCACGCGTCGTCGTGGAGCGCGTCGAGGGACGGCCACGCGCCGTCGGCGTTGAGCTCGAGGACGGCACGCGCATCGCCGCGAAGCGCGTGGTCTCCAACGTCCATCCGCGATCGTTGTTCCTGTCGATGGTCGACCGTGAAGACCTGCCCGAAGACTTCGTGTCCCGCATGTCGGCCCATCGCAGCGGCTCCGGCACGTTCCGCATGAATGTCGCGCTGTCGTCGCTGCCGGACTTCAGCGCATTGCCTGGCGCCTGGCATCAACCGCATCACGAGAGCGGCATCGTGATGGCGCCGTCGCTGGCCTACATGGAGGATGCGTGGATCGATGCGCGACGCGACGGCTGGGGATCGCACCCGATCGTCGAGATCTTGATCCCTTCGACGATCGACGACACGCTGGCGCCTCCCGGCATGCACGTGGCCAGCCTGTTCTGCCAGCACTTCGCACCGAGGCTCGAAGGCACGTCGGCGCGGACGCGCTACCTCAGCGGCAGCGGCTGGGCCGATCCGCGGGCACGCGAGGACGCGGCGGATGCGGTGATCGCGACGGTCACGCGCTTCGCGCCAGGCTTCGACCGCAGCGTCGTCGCGCGACAGATCCACTCGCCGCTCGACCTCGAACGCACCTTCGGCCTCGTCGACGGCGACATCTTCCACGGCCGCCTGTCGCTCGATCAGTTGTTCGCCGCTCGCCCGGTGCTCGGCCACGCCGACTATCGTTCGCCGATCGCCGGCCTGTACCTGTGCGGCGCCGGCAGCCATCCGGGCGGTGGCGTCACCGGCCTGCCGGGGCGCAACGCGGCGCGCGAGATCCTGAAGGATGCGCGACGCTGACCGATGTGTCGCAACGTCAACGATCGACGGCGCGCATCGTCGCAACGGCGCGACGCGAGATGCCGCCGACAGGCCCGTGGAACCGACAGCGATTGCGTCGCCCCACCGTCCGGTGATAAATGAAGCTTCACGACCGGGGCCCGGTCCTTCCTCCAATCTGCCGCACCCATCCGCATGCGAACCCAACCATCCGAAGCCAAGTGCCGATGAACCTCGCCGGGGTCCGTCGCCGTACCGTCCGCTTCTGGGCGCTCGTCGATTCGTCCGTCTCGTACACACTGGCGTTGCCGCCGCTGGCCGAGCACTTCGTGTCGATGCTGTACTACGTCAACGGCAAGCTCGGTGGCTCGTCCGCCACACCGACGCTCACGCCGGTCGGCATGTTCTTCGTGTGCCTGAGCGGTTCGCTGATCGCTTTGTGGTGCGTCGCCCGCTATGTCAAGCCGATCGGCGTGTTCGCGTTGATCGACGGATGGGGCCGCGTGTGGATCTCGCTGCTGATCGTGTGGTTCGTCACGGTCGAGAGCGCGCCGCGCGTGCTGCTGATCTTCATCGTGACCGAGATGCTCGGCGCCTTCGCCCAGTTGCACGAGGTCTACGTCCGCAAGCCGCGGCGCCTCATCGCTCCCCGCGAAGACTAGGCGGATTCCAGCCGGCCGAGCATCGCCCTCGCCGCGGCGGGCGCGCGTTCCTTCGCGCCGTTGATGAAGAAGACGAACACGTCGCGGCTCTTCTTCGGCGCCGCCGGCGTCAGCGGCTTCGTCGACGCGATCGTCTCGCCGCTCGCCCAGCCACGCGCACGCAGGGTCCATTCGTCGATCTCGGCCTGCGGATAGCCCTGCTCGATCTCGGCCCGCGCCCGCATCAGGCGCGCGTACGTGAAGTCTGCCGTGACGTCGCCGATCATCGGATAGTCGTCGGACTCGCTGCAGACGATCGCCGCGCCGTGCTCCCGCGCGAGCGCGACGAATGCTTCGCATGCGAAGCTTTCGTGGCGCACGTCGAGCGCGTGACGCAGGCGCAGCGACCCGAGCTTCTCCGGCAGCAGCGCGAGAAACGCGGCGAAGTCCGCTTCATCGAACTTCTTGGTCGGCATGAACTGCCACAGCAGCGGACCGAGCTTCGGACCCAGCTCTTCCATGCCGCTGCCGATGAAGTGCGCGATCGAATCGGCCGCGTCGGCGAGCACGCGTCGGTTGGTCGCGTAGCGCGAAGCCTTGACCGCGAAGACGAAGTCGTCGGGCGTGTCGTCGCGCCAGCGCGCGAAGCTCTCGGGTTTCTGCGTCCGGTAGTAGGTCGCGTTGATTTCGATGGCCGTGACCTGCGTCGCGGCGTATTGCAGCTCGCGCTTCTTCGCCACGTCGGCGGGATAGAAGGTCTCGCGCCACGGATCGAAGCTCCAGCCGCCGATGCCGACGCGGATGCTGCCGGGCTTGATGGAACGCGTCGCCACGGGACCTCCGTTGAGTGGAATGGCGCCCCACGTTAGGCCGTGCGCCGCTTGCGCGTCAATGACCGCGCATGCAAGATGCCGTCGATTGCGCATTCGGCGACATCATGCCGTCGCCGGCTCACCGCAGAATCCCGCTGTCCGAAGCACCGCAAGCGAACGAAGAGATCAACGCGCCGAGCCGCTGCGGCGAGGTCTGCGCCTGGTCCGTTCCATTCCACCGAGGAGAGATCCACATGCTGCATTCGTCCACCTTCCAGACCCGCACGTCGCACCCGATTCGCAAGTTCGCAGCCGGCCTGGTCGGCGCCGGCCTGATCGCCCTCGCCGGCTGTTCGACGATCTCTTCGATGATCGGCAGCAGCGACAAGGTCACGCTGACCGGCGCCAACGAAGTGCCGGCCGTCACCACGTCGGCGGGCGCGACCGGCAGCATCATGATCGCGGCCGATGGCGCCGTCAGCGGCTCGATCACCGTGACCGGCATGGCGCCGACGATGGGCCACATCCACCAGGGCGCGCCCGGCATCAACGGTCCCGTCATCGTTCCGTTCGTCCAGAACGGCAACGTCTTCACCGCCCCCATCGGCGCGAAGCTGACCGAGACGCAACTCGCCGCGTATCGCGCCGGCAACCTGTACGTCAACGTCCACAGCGCCGCGCACCCGGCCGGCGAGATCCGCGCCCAGCTCAAGCCGAGCTGATCGTCATCACGATGTGACGGATCGCGGTCTCCACGACCGCGATGCGTGATCCGCAACGAACCCCGAAGGAGCGACCCGCGATGCAATGGAACGACGGCCGTCAGAGCGATAACGTCGAGGACGTTCGCGGTGCGGGGGGCGGTGGGGGAGGCATCGGTGGCCGAGCGATAGGACTCGGCGGCATCGCCGTAGCGTTGCTGGCGTCCTATTTCTTCGGCATCGACCCGAGCGTTGTGCTCAATCTGCTGAGCGGTGGCGGCGGTGGCGCGCCCCAGACTCAGCAGGTTCCGCAGCAAAGGCCGCAATCGCCCGCGGCAAGCGGTCCGTCGACCGATCCGCAGGTCCAGTTCGTCAGCCGGGTCCTGCTCGACACCGAAGAGAACTGGACGCAGATCTTCGCCGCCAACAACGGCACCTATCGCAAGCCGAAACTCGACATCTTCAGCGGCAGCTACCCGACCGCGTGCGGTCGGGGCGTCACCGCCGCGGGCCCGTTCTATTGCCCGGGCGACGAGAAGGTCTACATCGATCTGGCGTTCTTCCGCATGCTCGAACAGCGCTTCCAGGCGCCCGGCGACTTCGCGCGCGCCTACGTGATCGCGCACGAGGTCGGTCATCACGTGCAGAAGCTGCTCGGCATCACCGCGAAGACCGACGCGATGCGCCAACGCATGTCCGAGACCGAATACAACAAGGTGTCGGTGCGCATCGAACTACAGGCGGACTGCTTCGCCGGCGTCTGGGGCCATCGACTGGCGTCGGGTCAAAGCCCGATCAAGCTCGACCCGGGCGACGTCGACGAAGCGCTCAAAGCCGCCAATGCGATCGGCGACGACACGCTGGAGAAGCAGGCGCGCGGCACCGTCGTGCCCGACAGCTTCACGCATGGCACGTCGGCGCAGCGGGTCGGCTGGTTCAAGCGCGGCATGGAGTCGGGCGACGTCAAGGCTTGCGATACGTTCGGCGCACAGACGCTCTGAAGCGACCGTAACGAAGCGAGCGCGCGCCGCCGATGCGCTACGTTCCGATCAGCCCGCGCATGCAGGTCCGCACGCGGCGGGTCACGCGTCGCGTCGGTCAGCGCGTCATTCACGACACGCAACGCTACGTCCGCCAGTCGCTGGCCATCAATCCCGGCAATCCGCCGTGGCATCGTGGCTTCGTCGCGGTCGGCAACATCGCGTTCGCCATCGTCCTGGCCTGGGTGCTGCACACGCCGGCGGCCGCCTACCTCGCGTGCGCCTACGCGCTGCTCTACACGCTGTCCGACGCCGAGGGCACGCTGCCGATGCGGCTGCACGCCATCGCGTGGGCGGCGCTGTTCATGGGCTGCGGATCGATCACCGCGTTCGTGCTGCGCCACGATCCCGGGGCCATCGTCGCGGTGTTCTGCGTCGGCACGTTCGTGGCCGGCGTGCTGTCCTGGGCCGGGCTGCCGTTCCTGCGCGCACCGCGTTTCGGCGTCGTCGTGTTCTGCATCGTGCTGGCCACCGACATCTCATCGCTGCCGCGGCTGCTGATGCTGCTGACCGGGACCACGGCAATCGCCGTCGGCTTGGTCGTCCTCGAACACCGCCTCGCGCCCGACCGGACGCGCACGGCGTACTCGACCTTCGGCATCGCGTGGCGACTGATCAACGCGGATCGCTACACCGTCCTGCGTTTCGCGACCTGCTACGTCATCGCGACCGCGATCGGCTGGAGCGCGGGTCGCGCCATCGACGAAGTGCATCCGACCTGGGTCGCGGTGTCGGTGCTGGTCGTGATGTGGCCCGACTGGCAGAAGAGCTACCAGCGCGTGCTGCAGCGGGTGTTCGGCAGCGTGGTCGGTGCCGTGCTCGCGCTGGTGGTGGCGCCGCGGATCGACGACCCGCGCGTGCTACTGGGCCTGATCATCGCGCTGTTCTTCTTCGTACCTTACGGCGTAAGGCGCAACTACTGGCTGCACTGCGCGCTGATGGCGCTCGTGGTCTTTCTCGGCATGAAGCTGGCCAGCGACGCGGGCTTCACGCGCGGAGCGGTCGAGGAGCGCGTCGCGGACATCGTGATGGGTTCGTCGATCGCGATGCTCGGGACGCTGTTCGCGTTCAGGAAGCGGGATCGGCGCGTCGACACGAACACGCCGATGCCCGCACGCGTCTGATCGCGTCCGCGAAGACCTCGCGATCGCCGTGCAGCAGGGCAACGTCGTCAAGCACGATCACGCAAGCAACGACGAGACCAGTACATCGTGTCCGGTAGCGGCACGATGTGACGTGGCGTCAGGCAGCGCGCCATCGAGGCCGGCGACCTGATCGTCGCGCCGAAAGGCCTCGCCCATGCCGGGACCGCCGGCACGTCGGGGACGTTCAAGGCGCTCGCGATCAGGATTCCGCCGCAAGCCGGAGGCGACACGCACTTCGTGCAGTGACGCAGTCCGGGGCGGCCGAAGAGCCGACGCCCGAAGGCCGCCGCAGGACGGTCGCCGCCACCGCCGCGCAGAAGACACCGGCAGCGACGAGCAGCATGCCCACCGACTCGGACGTCGTGCCGATCGCCGATGCCTCGGTCGATCGTCGCGCCTGACGTCGCTGCTCGCGACCCTCGCTCACGTCCGCCAGGACGCGAACCAGGCGCACATCGGCTGGTGGCGCGCGAAGCGGCAGGACGCCGGCGAAGGCCTCGAGCCTCGCGGCGTCGCTGATCACGACCGCCGCCGGATCGGCGATCCACGCCGGGGCGCCGGACGCCGTCAGCGGCCAGAGGCTGGCCAGCGCCACGTACAGCAACCCGGCCACGGCCGCGAGCCGGCCCACCCAGACATCGAAACGACGCATCTTCTTCTCCCCGGGCCACTGCCCACGGCAGCCGCACGGGATGTGCGGCCTGCGGATCGGAGACTGGCTCCGCGCGGTGTGCTTGGAATGAAGCCCGCGCGGAGAACGCCGACGCTTCGTGAAGTCGGCGTGAAGACTTCGTCGTCAGGCGCCGGGGCTCATGCCCGCGACAGCGTCAGCGTCGCGATCGCGCCACCTTCGCGACGATTGGCGAGCGTCACCTGCCCGCCGTGCAATCCCGCGATCTCCCGCACGAACGCGAGGCCGAGGCCGCTGCTCTTCTTCTGCGTCCCCGGCCGCGGCAGCGAGAAGAACTTGTCGAAGACCTTGCCGCCCGCGTAGTCGGGAATGCCGGGGCCTTCGTCGAGCACACGGAACACGATGCGCGATCCGTTCGCGTCGAGCGTGACCGCGACGAGGCCGCCGGCCGGCGAGAAGTCGATCGCATTGTCGATCAGGTTCGCGAGCGCGCGACGCAGCAGGAACGCGTCGCCCGCGACGACCGGCCGTCGACCGATGGTCTCGTTGGTGAACGTGACACGCACGCCGCGGTCCGCGCCGTTCGTCGTCGATGCCACATCCTCGCCGAGCACGACCGCATCGACCTGTTCGATGCGGTCCAGGCGACGACGCTGCTCGAGGACCGCGAGCTCGAGCATGCGGTCGGCGAGCTCGCGGATGCGCTCGGTCTCGCGCGCGATGTTGGCGACGAAGCGGCGCCGATCGGCTTCCGGCATCGGCTCTTCCAGCAGTTCCGCGGCGCCCTGGATCGCCGAAAGCGGACTCTTGAGTTCGTGCGTCAGCGTCTGCACGTAGTTCTCGACGTAGCTCTTGCCCGTCACGGTATCGCGCAGGTCCCGCCACGCCTGCGTCAGCGCGAACGGTGTCCTGCGCAGTTGCGTCACGAAGCGTCGGATCGGACGGCCGCCCGACAACGCGCGTGCCGCATCGCCCATCAGGCCGAACGGCCGCACCAGCCAGATCGACACGATGAAGGCCAGCAGCACGACCGACACCGCCGAGCCCACGCCGACCAGCACAATCTTGTTGCGCGCGGCCTCGACGAAGCGGCCGAAGCTCTGCGTCGGCTTGCCCACCGTGACGACGCCGATCACCGAATCGCCGCTGCGGATCGGCGCACCGACATACATCACGGCCGTGCGCGGGTCGCCGGCCACGTCGGGCGTGGTCCGCGCGCCGTAGAAGCCGGCGAGCGTCAACGTGACGTCGCGCCATTCCGAGAAGTCGCGGCCGAGCGCACGCCCCGTCGAGTCATACAGCACGCGGCCGTCGCGATCGGTCACGTAGACGCGCAGCTCGACGCGGCTCTTCGTGAAGTCGAAGATCTGCGCATCGAGCGTGCGGGCGTACGCGCTCTTCATCACGGCGGCCACCGTGGTCGGGTCGATCCGGCCCTCTTGCACGTCGCGTTCCAGCAGCGCCGCGAAGACCTGCGCCGTCTCGATCAGGCCGTCTTCCGTCGACTCGCGATAGCGCGGGTCGAGGTCCGCGACGATGCGGTACAGCAGGAACGCCATTCCCGCGAAGTAGACGATCAGGATGCCCGCGAAGATGCGGTTGCGGCGGCTCATCTCGTCGAGACGCGCTACGACCCCGCAGTGTCGCGGGCGGGCAGGTCCTCGGCCAGCGCGTAGCCGGTGCCGCGGTGCGTGACGATGGCCTCGACGTCGGCGGCCACCGCGCGCAGCTTGGCCCGCAGCGTCTTGACGTGCGCGTCGACGGTCCGGTCGTAGCTGTCGTGGTCGCCGTCCCAGACCTTGTCCAGCAGCTCGTCGCGCGTGAAGACGCGACCCGGTCGACCGATCAGCACGACGAGGATGCCGTACTCGTAGCGCGACAGTTCGAGCGCACGACCGAAGTAGTGGATGCGACGGCGTTCGGGGTCGTGATCGAAGGCGGTCTTCGCGTCAGGGTCCGGCTTCGTCGCGTCGTGCGCCGCCGCCTGCCCGCGCTGCGTCCGTCGCAAAACAGTGCGCACGCGCGCCACCAGCTCGCGGGGACTGAACGGCTTGGTGACATAGTCGTCGGCGCCGAGTTCGAGTCCGACGACGCGATCGATCTCGTCGCCTCGCGCCGTGAGGAAGACCACCGGCACGTCGGCCAGGCGCTGCAACTGCTTGAAGAGCTCGAAGCCGTTGATGTCGGGCAGGCCCACGTCGAGGATGGCGAGCGCGACCGGTGTCGCCCCGACGGTTTCGAGCGCGGCCGCTCCCGTCGCGCACCACACGGGCTCGAAGCCGTCGCTCGCGAGCGCGTAGCGGATCGTGTCGGCGATGCCGGGTTCGTCTTCGACGACGAGGATGCGGGGTTTCATCGGTGATGTGCGTGAGGCGCGATGCGGTGATCGCATTATCTGCGCGTGTTGCCGCGGTGGCGACCTCCTGAAGGATGTCGTCCCGGCGAAGGCCGGGACCCAAGTCCATGCCTCATGAACGGACCAGCAGCTTGGGACCCGGCCTTCGCCGGGGTGACAAATCAAGAGGCGAGCTTGATCCGAGTGGCGTCCGTCCACGATCCTGCATCTCGGCTCTGGACACGAATGGAACGGTGTGCAGGGCGAAGGGCCGTGCCAGTCGATGAACCGATTCGCAGACGTCCATCCGGTCGATCAATTCGACCGTTCACGACGGCGGGCGGCCGATCGTCACATTGCACTTTCGGCGTGCACGTCCCGCCTTCATCGTCGAGCCCGTTCACTCCTCACCGAAACGAGCCCGCCATGATCATCGACATCCTCCGCCACACACCGCCGTGGGTCTTCCTCATCCTGATCGCGTTGATCGCGCTCGGCGTGCGACGGCTGCGCGCCAACGACCTGCATCCACGCCAGTTGCTGATCCTGCCCGTCGTGATGACCATCCTGTCGGCTTTCGGATTGTGGCAGGCGTTCGGCGCGAACGTCGTCGCCATCGCCGCGTGGGTCGTCGTCTTCATCGCCTCGCTGGCAGTCGGCTGGAGCCTGCAGCCGCAGGACGGCGTGCGGGTCATGCAATACTCGTCTCCGATGTCGAACCGCATCCATGTGCCGGGCAGCGCGCTCCCGCTGGTCCTGATGATGACCATCTTCTTCCTGCGCTACGGCGTCGCCGTGAGCCTCGCGATCGATCCTTCGTTGCGAACGCAGACGGTCTTCGTCGCCGTGGTCGGCGCCGTCTACGGCCTGTCGTCGGGATGCTTCGCGGCCCGCGCGCTGAGGACGTGGCGCAGCGCCTTCAGCGGTCGTGCCGATCGCAGCCTCGTCGGCGCCGCGTGATGAACATGGCTTCCGCCGGGATACCCGCGCCCCGCGACGACCTGCCGGCTCCCGCACCAATGAAGCACTGGTTGCGCGACGCGATGCGGGTCGTGCTGATCTCGATCGCGGTCGGACTGATGCTGACGCTGCTCGACCCGACCGTCTACGGTCTCATCGACAACCTCGTCTATTCGCTGTGCATCGGTCTGTGCATCTACGCGGGCATCACGCTGGTCTCGCGCTGGTCCGGCGCCGGAACGGGCGAGCGGTCGTTCGGCTACCTCCTGATCCGCGGCGTCGCCGTCGTGCCGATCGGCCTGTTCCTCGGCCTCAACCTGGCCGCTTTCCTGCGCGGCAATCCCGCGGGTCTCGCCGTGCTCAATCACGCGGCGATCTTCGCGTTGCCGGTGACGATGGTCACGTCGATCGGCATCACGTATTTCTTCTGGTCGAGGAAGCGCCTCGCCGACGTGGCCACCGCACAGGCCGAAGCGCAGCGGCTGATGGCCGAGGCCAGACTCAAGATGCTGCAGGCCCAGATCGAGCCGCACATGCTCTTCAACACGCTCGCCAACCTGCGCTCGCTGGTGGACGTGGACCCGCAGCGGGCGCAGGCGATGATCGATCAGCTGATCGTGTATCTGCGCGGCACGCTGGTGGCGTCACGCGCCACCACGACGACGCTCGAACAGGAGTTCGCGCAGTTGCGCGCGTATCTCGAACTGATGCAGGTGCGCATGGCGACACGACTGCGCTTCGAGCTCGATCTGCCCGACGCGCTGGGTGACGTTTCCGTCCCGCCGATGCTGCTGCAGCCGCTGGTCGAGAACGCGATCAGGCACGGGCTCGAACCGAAGATCGCCGGCGGCACGATCACGGTGTCCGCCTCG
>CAZZWS010000010.1:0-37963 GCA_964657795.1 Beijerinckiaceae bacterium | reverse complement strand
ATCGACCGCGGCATCGATTGAGGCAGTGGCAGCGCGCAACGGTCGCAGACGTCGGCCATCGACGCGGTCGCGTCCCGACGACAGTCGGCGCAGAGGGTCGCGCCCGCATCGGACGGTCGCGGATGGCCATCGGCTTCGCTGCGGTCCTCGCTCGCGTCGCACAGTACGCAGACGCGCGGCATCAGCCAGTCGAGCGCCAGCGCCGCGGCACGCCGCAGTCCATCGGAGGTTGCAGCGGCGATGTGCCGCGGTGTGTCGGTGGCGTCGATGGTCTTCATGAGCGAGCCTCCAATTTGGCGCCCGACGACGTCCTCGTCATCGTTCGTTCGAACGATCGTCGTCGATGACGGGCGTCGACCCACCGGCGATCGATCCGGTCCGCGTCGCCCGGCTCTTCGCGAGCCCCAGGCTGGCGGATGCCGACGACTTCCTGCAGCGAGAAGTCGCGAAGCGCATGCTCGAACGCCTGGCCGCGATCAACGTGGACGCATCGCGAATCGTCGACGTCGGTTGCGGCAGCGGTCGCGATTTCGCCGCGCTCACGGCGCGTTTCGCGGGCGCAAGCGTCTTCGGCGTCGACCTCGCGCTGCCCCGCTTGCGCCGAATCGAAGCCGCCGGCCCTGCCGGCGTCTCACGCTGGTGGCGCGGGCCGAGTGGTCCATCGGCCGCGCAGGCCGATTTCTCCGCGTTGCCGTTCGCGGCAAAAAGCGTCGATCTGCTGTGGTCGAACCTCGCACTGCACTGGAACGCCAAGCCGCACCGCGTGCTGCCGGAATGGGGACGGGTCGTGCGGACCGGCGGGCTGGTCGTGTTCTCGGCATTCGGCCCCGACACCTTGCGCGAGGTCGCCGCGGCCTTCGCGGCGGTCGACCATCGACGCCACGTGCTGCCGTTCACCGACATGCACGACTACGGCGACATGCTGGTCGACTCCGGCTTCACGAGTCCGGTCGTCGACATGGAGCGGCTGACCCTGACCTACACCAGCGCGGCCAGCCTGTGGCGCGACGTGCGGGCGCTCGGGGGCAACGCCATCGCCGAACACCCGCGCGGCCTCTGCGGCCGGGGCGGCAAGGAAGCTCTCGACCGGGCGCTGGACGCGGGCCGCGACGACGAAGGACGCTATCGCCTGACGTTCGAGCTGATCTACGCGCATGCGTGGAAGTCCGAGCCCCGCAAGACGCAGGGCGGCGAGGCCATCGTGCAATTCAGGCGCGAGCGTTGACCGGGCGTCGTGCGGGATCGCTCCGTGGTGTTGTCGGACGGGCGGCTGTGCCTGCACCCGCCGGCGGTTGCCGCAACCCCCCGTTTTCCCTATAATCCTTCGGCGCAAAAAGGGTGGTCCGGCGCTTGTCGATCGAAGGTGCGATACCACGCGGGGCGCGTCGTCCGCGGTCGTGGTCTTGCATTTCGTCGCGGGCGCCAGCGGTTTGCGCAGCGTTGCGGGAGTCACGGCTATCGTGCCGCGCATCCCACGCACGAACCACGGTCGGATCCATGTTGCGGGTACACGAGTCACAGACGGCGTCGGGCGTGCAGCGGGTCTGGATGCTCAACCGCAACTGCGCGTTGACGCCCCGTCAGGTCGGCGCGTTCTATCTCTCGCTGGTCGTCGCGTCGTTCTGCATCGCGCTTTTCTTTCTGCTTCACGGCGCCTGGATGATCCTTCCGTTCTCGGTCCTCGAAATGATCGCCCTGGGCGTGGCTTTGCTGGTCTATGCGCGTCACGCGACGGACGGCGATCGCGTCGCATTGCAGTCCGACGCGCTGGAGATCGTCTCGACGGACGGCAGCGTGCAGCGCATCACGCGGCTCGATCCGCGTGCGGCGCGGGTCGAGATGGACGCACGCCCGCGCGCGGAGCTGGCCGTGGTCGCGCGTGGCGAGCGCATCCGCATCGGGCGCTTCGTCAACGAGCGGGAACGTCGTCGTGTCGCACGCGAACTGCGACAAGCACTTTCATCGGCTGGATGAGTCGGCGCGGCGCCGGCTCCGGAGAATCGAGGACATGATCCAAAACGTCAGAGCCTTCCTGCGCGAGCGGGCTTACGCTGCGTCCACGGCCCTGGCGGCTTGTATCGGCCTGTGCACGGCGCTGGTCGCGCTGCCGGTGTGGGCGGTCGGCGATGCGCCGGGCGGCCCCAAGGTCAACCAGCTCAATCTGCCCGTCGGCGTCACGAGGATCTCGTCCGACATCTACGACCTGCACACGCTGGTGCTGATGATCTGTCTGGTCATCTTCGTGGTGGTCTTCGGGGTGATGTTCTACGCGATCATCAAGCATCGGAAGTCGGTCGGCCACAAGGCCGAGACCTGGCACGAGAACACGACCGTCGAGATCATCTGGACCATCGTCCCGTTCGTCATCGTGATCGCGATGGCGTTGCCGGCGACGCGGCTGATCGTGGACATGAAGGACACGACCAACGCCGACCTCACGGTCAAGGCGACCGGGTATCAGTGGCGCTGGGGCTACGATTACCTCAACGGTGAGGGCGAGGGCATCGGCTTCATCTCCAACCTGACCACGCCGCGCGCAATGTCGGGCTTTCCGAGCGAAGGCATCAAGGGCCATCCGGAAGGCGACACGTATCTGCTCGACGTCGACAACCCGCTGGTCGTGCCGGTCAACAAGAAGGTCCGCGTCATCACGACCGCCAACGACGTGATCCATGCGTTCGCCGTGCCGCAGTTCGGCATCAAGCAGGATGCGATTCCCGGCTTCGTGCGCGACACGTGGTTCAAGGCCGAGAAGATCGGCGTCTATCGCGGTCAGTGCCAGGAGCTGTGCGGCGCCGAGCACGCGTACATGCCGATCAACGTCAAGGTCGTTTCGGCCGAGGACTACACGGCCTGGGTCGTCGGCAAGAAGAAGGAGATGGCGGCTCTTGCCGACGATCCGACGAAGACCTACACCGTCGCGGAACTCACGTCGCGCGGCGAGAAGATCTTCAACGGCAACTGTGCGGTCTGCCATCAGGCGGGCGGCACCGGCAACGCCGCGGTCGGCGCGCCCGCGCTCGTCGGCGATGCCAAGGTGCTCGGTCCGAAGGACGTGCAGATCGGCGTGCTGCTGCACGGTCAGAACAACGGCAAGATGCCGGCCTGGAACTCGTTGTCCGACGTCGAGATCGCGTCGGTCATCAGCTATACCCGCAACGGCTGGACCAACGCCGGCAAGGGCACGGATCCCGTGGTGCAGCCGGCCGACGTCACTGCGGATCGCGGCAAGTAAACCTTCGCTTCATCGATCGACGTCCCGCATTCGAATTTCGCTTCGCCGTCGCACGCCTCTCGCCGCGTGCGGCCCCGAAGCCTGGAGAGCACCATGAGCAGCACCGCCATCGATCCGATCCACGGTCATCCCGACGTCCACGGTCACGACGATCACGCACACGATCATCCCGTCGGATGGCGCCGCTGGCTGCTCGCGACCAACCACAAGGACATCGGGACGCTGTACCTGTTCTTCTCGTTCACGATGCTGATGGAAGGCGGCGTGCTGGCGCTGGCTCTGCGGTCCGAGTTGTGGCAGCCGGGCCTGCAGATCGTCAACCCCGAACTGTTCAACCAGTTCACGACGATGCACGGCCTGATCATGGTGTTCGGCGCGATCATGCCGGCGTTCGTGGGCTTCGCGAACTGGCAGGTGCCGCTGATGATCGGCGCGTCCGACATGGCATTCGCGCGGATGAACAACTTCAGCTTCTGGCTGCTGCCGCCGGCCGCGTTGATGCTGACGCTTTCCTTCTTCGTACCGGGTGGCGCCACGGCGGCGGGTTGGACTCTGTACGCGCCGTTGTCGGTGCAGATGGGTCCGGGCATGGACCTCGCGATCTTCGCGATCCACATCATGGGCGCGTCGTCGATCATGGGATCGATCAACATCATCGTCACCATCCTCAACATGCGCGCCCCCGGCATGACGCTGATGAAGATGCCGATGTTCGTGTGGACCTGGCTGATCACCGCGTACCTTCTGATCGCCGTGATGCCGGTGCTCGCCGGCGCGATCACGATGGTGCTGACCGACCGTCACTTCGGCACGTCGTTCTTCAACGCGGCCGGCGGCGGTGACCCGGTGATGTACCAGCACATCTTCTGGTTCTTCGGCCACCCCGAGGTCTACATCATGATCCTGCCGGCCTTCGGGATCGTCAGTGCCATCGTGCCCGCCTTCGCGCGCAAGCGGCTGTTCGGCTACACGTCGATGGTCTACGCCTCGGCCTCGATCGCGATCCTGAGCTTCATCGTCTGGGCTCACCACATGTTCACGACCGGCATGCCGGTCACCGGCCAGCTGTTCTTCATGTACGCGACGATGCTGATCGCGGTACCCACCGGCGTGAAGGTGTTCAACTGGATCGCGACGATGTGGAAGGGCTCGATGACGTTCGAGACGCCGATGCTGTTCGCGATCGGCTTCCTGTTCGTGTTCACGATGGGCGGCCTGACCGGCGTCATTCTGGCCATCTCGCCGATCGACATCCAGTTGCAGGACACCTACTACGTCGTGGCGCACTTCCACTACGTGCTGGTGGCCGGCTCGCTGTTCGCGATCTTCGCGGGCTTCTACTACTGGGTGCCGAAGTGGACCGGCCACATGTACAACGAGACGCGCGGCAAGATCCACTTCTGGAACTCGCTGGTCTGGTTCAACGTGACGTTCTTCCCGATGCATTTCCTCGGTCTGGCCGGCATGCCGCGTCGCTACGCCGACTATCCGATGCAGTTCACCGACTTCCACCAGATCGCGACCATCGGCGCGTTCGGCTTCGGCCTGTCGCAGGTGTACTTCCTGTTCGC
Source organism: Beijerinckiaceae bacterium (assembly GCA_964657795.1). GTDB lineage: Bacteria > Pseudomonadota > Gammaproteobacteria > Burkholderiales > Burkholderiaceae_D > CAHJXF01. The sequence goes on along the minus strand of CAZZWS010000010.1, from coordinate 33,157 downwards.
CGTCGTCCTGCCGACGATCAAGGGCGGCCCGAAGGCGCCGGACAATCCGTGGGAAGGCGCCGAAGGCCTCGAGTGGACGATTCCGAGCCCGGCACCGTTCCACACGTTCGAATTCCCGCCGACGGTCCGTTAGCCTCCATGAGTGGCCATCAAGCCAACCCGAAAACGCCGCGCGAGGCGGAACTGCGTGCGCGCAACCTGCGGCTCGGTCTCATCCTCGGCAGCATCGCGATGGTTTTCTTCTTCGGCGTGGTGCTCAAGTACACGTTGCTGCGTTGAGGCGCGCCTCATGACGTCCGCAGCATGAGCACAGCCCGCACGACATCGCGTCTCGAGGCCTTGCGCCGTCGGCTCAACGTCGCGATGCTGGGCAAGCTCGTCGTCGTGACCGCGGTCATGTTCGGCTTCGGCTACGCGCTGGTCCCGATGTACAAGAAGATCTGCGAGATCACCGGTCTCAACGACCTCACGCAGACCGACGCCAGCGCGGCGGCGTTCGCGAAGAGCACCCAGGTCGATGTCTCCCGCACGATCACCGTCGAGTTCGATGGCAACGCGCGGGGCCCGTGGCGCTTCATGCCGGTCTCGCATGCGCTGAAGGTTCATCCCGGCGAGCTGACGACGATCATGTACGAGATCGCCAATCAGCAGGACCGCGCGATGCAGGCACAGGCGATCCCGAGCTACGCGCCGATGACGGCCACGCCGTTTTTCCGCAAGGTCGAATGCTTCTGCTTCAAGCAGCAGGCACTCGGGCCTCACGAGGCGCGTCAGTTCCCGGTGGTCTTCGTGATCGATCCAAAGCTGCCGAAGAACGTCGACACCATCACGCTTTCGTACACGTTCTTCGAGGTCGGCGGGCCGCCGGCCGCAGCAGCGCCCGTCGCGCCGCGCGGCTGACCGATGGCCGACCTGAAGGACGATTTGCCGCCGCGTGCGACCTTCTTGCGCACGCTCAGGACGGTGCTGTGGTCGTTCTTCGGCGTTCGCAACAGCAGTGACCACGCGCGAGACACCGCGGGCATCAACCCGGTCCACGTGGTCATCGCAGGGGTGCTGGCGACGGCGCTGTTCGTGTTCGTGTTGATCCTGATCGTGCAGAGCGTCGTAAAATGACGCGCCTCTTTCCGTTCACTCAGGTGCTGTGCAGCGCGATGACGCGAGCGTTCGTTTTTGCGCAAATCTTGCCGGCCTTACACGTGCATTGGTCCGTGTCCCGACCCGCCTTCCATTGGAGATGTCGATGAGCAGTTCAGTAGTCACCAACGCGTCCGCAGGCGTTTCGCACGAACTGCAGGCCGGCGGCCCGACGCATTACTTCGTTCCCGGCCCGTCGTTCTGGCCGCTGCTCGGCGGCGCGTCGATGCTTCTGACGATGCTGGGCGCCGCCGGCTGGGTCAACGGTCAGCCGTGGGCGCCGTACGCCAACCTCGTCGGCATCGTGTGCATGCTGGCCGTGCTCTACAACTGGTTCGGCGATGCGATCGGCGAGTCCGAAGGCGGCAAGTACAGCACGCGCGTCGACGGCTCGTTCCGCTGGAGCATGAGCTGGTTCATCTTCTCGGAGATCATGTTCTTCGCGGCGTTCTTTGGCGCGCTGTTCTATTCGCGCGTGATCTCGCTGTCGGAACTGTCCGCACTCGACGCGCGCGTCCTGTGGCCCGACTTCGCCGGCAAGTGGGGCAGCGTCGGCCCGGCTGGTTCGGTCGAGTCGTTCACCGCGATGACGCCGTGGCCGATCCCGACGATCAACACCGCGCTGCTGCTGACGTCCGGCGTGACGCTGACCATCGCCCACCACGCGCTGCGCCACGGTGCGCGGACCAGGACGGCCATCTGGCTGTTTCTCACAGTCCTGCTCGGCGCGACGTTCCTGGGCTTCCAGATCTTCGAATACGGCCACGCCTACTCTGAGCTCAACCTCAAACTGACGTCGGGCATCTATGGCTCCACGTTCTTCATGCTCACGGGTTTCCATGGCTTTCACGTGACGATGGGCGCGTTGATGTTGTCCGTCGTGCTGTATCGCCTGATCCGCGGCGATTTCACGCCCGAGCATCATTTCGCGTTCGAAGGCGCCGCCTGGTACTGGCACTTCGTCGACGTGGTGTGGCTGGGACTCTACGTCGTCGTCTACTGGCTCTGACGGCTGCAAGCACCCGAATGAAAAACGCCGCGTCTCGCGGCGTTTTTTTCTGGTCGAACGTTCCGGGCTTGGCGCAGTCTGTCCCTGGAGCTCAGCGTATGCCGGTAGGCTCGATCCACCCGAGGTGCCACGCGAGCAGGATGCACAGGAAGAGCGTGATCGAGAAGCCGACGCGAAACGCCAGCGCCGTCACCGTCCGGTCGCTCTTGCCGCGGTCCTTCATGATGAAGATCAAAGCCGATGCCAGGCTGGCGATGATCAGGACGAACGCGAAGATCACGACGTAACGCATGCATCGATTATTTCACATGACCCGCGACGCGGCCTTGGCATGAAGCCATCGCGCAAGCTGGCCATCGCCGTGATCGCCGGATTGCTGGGCGTGTGGGGTACGTGCGCGCTCGGCTTCTGGCAATTGCGCCGCGCGGCCGGAAAAGAAGTTCTGCAAGCGCGCAGCGAGGTCGCTGCGAGCGCGACGCCGGTGGAGCCGGACGCTGCGGCTCTTCGTGATCCGGCCGGTCTCGTGACGCGGCACCTGCGCTTTCGCGGCCGGTGGATGCCCGATCAGACCGTCTACCTCGACAATCGCCCGCAGAACGGGCAGCCGGGCTTCTACGTCCTGATGGCGCTGCGGATCGAGGGTCCCGCGCCTGCCGAAGTCGTCGTCAATCGTGGGTGGACGCCGCGCGCGATAAACGACCGCATGCGCATCGCGCCGTACGAGACGCCGTCGGGGGTCGTCGACGTGACCGGCGTGGCGCTGGCCGACGAGCCCCGCCTGCTCGAGCTCGCCGCGCCCGCCGAGCGTCGCCTGCAGACGATCTGGCAGAATTTCGATTCTGCGGCATTCGCTCGCGCAAGCGGACAGACGCCGTTGCCGTTGATTCTTCGGCAGGATGCGGGGGCGATGTCCAACGCCGCTCACTCCGACGATGGCCTGATCCGCGACTGGCCCGACCGTGGCGGCGTCCTGCAGGGACAGATCGACCGCCATCACGGCTACGCTTTCCAGTGGTTCGCGCTCGCCGCGACGCTCGCCGCACTCCTCATCTTCCGCGTCGTCCGCGGGATCCAGCATGCTTGCCACCAACCCGATCCAAGCCCCGAACCCAGTGCACAGTGACGCGCAGAACGGTCGTAGCCGCAGCCGCCTCAAGCTGTGGCTCGTCGTCGCGATCTGCGCGGCGCCGGTCATCGCATCGTATTGCGCCTACTACTTCGTGCGGCCGAGCGCGCGCAGCAACTACGGCGCCTTGGTCGATCCGCAGCGTCCGATGCCGTCGCTGGCCCTCAAGACGCTCGACGGCCGGCCGTTCGACAGCACCGCGCTGCGGGGCAAATGGACGATGCTGATGATCGCGGGCGGTGACTGTCCCGCCGCCTGCGTCGATCGCCTGTATCACATGCGTCAGGTGCGACTTACGACCGGGCGCGAGCGCGAGCGGGTGCAGCGGGTCTGGCTGATTCCCGACCAGGCGCCGCTGTCGACCATGCTGATCCGCGAGTACGACGGAACCGGGATGCTGCGCGCCGATCCTGCCGACCTGGCGCGCTGGCTGCCGCACGATCCCGCCGAGCCTCCGGCAGCCTGGGCGGACCACATCTACATCGTCGATCCGCTCGGCAACCTGATGATGCGGTTTCCACTCGATGCCGACCCCAACAAGACCAAGGTCGACCTCAAGAAGCTGTTGAGCGCTTCGCGTATCGGTTAGCGCCACGGCGTCATGCACGGCTTCGATCTCCTCCTGCTGGCCTTCAAGGGCCTGGCGATCGCCTCGGTGCCACTGGGCGCGATCTGGATCGGGCGCGCGGGCAAGGGACGTGGCGATCGGCTGCGACGGCTGGCCTGGGTCACGGTATTCCTGACCTTCGACCTCGTGGTCTTCGGCGGCTTCACGCGGCTCACCGACTCCGGCCTCGGCTGCCCGGACTGGCCCGGCTGCTACGCGAAGGCCAACCCGTTGATGGCCGCGACCGACATCCACGGCGCGGAAGCGGCGATGCCGTCGGGACCGGTCACGATGCAGAAGGCCTGGATCGAAATGATCCATCGCTACCTGGCGATGGCGATCGGCGTGCTGATCGTCGCGATATTCGTGACCAGCGTCGTCCGGTCGATCCGTCGACGACGGGACCGAGCCGTGGGGTTTGCGCATCCCGGCCTTGCGTTCGGTCTGCTCGGGCTCGTGGTGCTGCAGGGCGCGTTCGGCGCTTGGACGGTCACTCAGAAGCTGCAACCGATCTTCGTCACGACGCACCTGCTGCTCGGCCTGTCGTTGCTCGCAGCGTTGCTGTGGCACGCCCTGAGGCTCGACGGAGATGCCGCGCCCGGCGAACCTGCGGCGCCCTCGAAGACCTGGATTCGCGTCCTCGCGCTGGCCGGTGCCGCGGTGCTGGTGCTGCAGATCGCGCTCGGGGGATGGGTGAGCGCCAACTACGCCGTTTTGGCATGCAGCGATTTTCCGACCTGCCAGGGCGTCTGGATTCCGGCGATGGACTTCCAGGACGGTTTCCATTTGTGGCGGGAGCTCGGCAAGTCCGCCGACGGTCGTTATTTGTCGATCGAAGCGCTCACGGCGATCCACTGGGTGCATCGCAGCTTCGCGGGCGTCGTCGTCGTGGTTCTCGGCGCGCTCGCGTGGCGATGCTGGAACCAGCCGCGGGTCGCGCGCGCGGCGCGCGTCCTGCTGGCTTTGCTGGTCGCGCAGTTCGTTAGCGGACTCGTCAACGTCGTATTCGCATGGCCCCTGGTCGCGGCCGTGTTGCACAACGCGGGCGCGGCGGGTCTCGTCTGCACGCTGATCGTGATAAATTACCGGCTCCTCGCGGACAGGGGTGCCCGGGCGACGAAGTCTCACGTTGTGCCAGTCGAATCCGCTTCTGCCGCTTCGGTCAATACTTCCATCGTGACCGCCGCGTTCCGCCCCGTCGCGGACTGATCCGGGCCACGCGCCGGTCATTCGAACGCCGCGGCTCCATCGCTTCAAGCAAGGTCCCGATGCAACAAGTCCTGTCTGCGCCTTTCGGCCGCAAGCTCACGCAATACTACGTGCTGACGAAGCCACGGGTAACGCAGCTCGCCGTCTTCTGCGCGGTCATCGGCATGTTCCTCGCCGTGCCGGGCATGCCGCCGTTGTCGAAGTTGATCACCGCCACCATCGGCATCTGGCTCCTGGCCAGCGCCGCTTTCGCGGTCAACTGCCTGGCCGAGCGTGAACTCGACGCGCGGATGGCGCGCACGGCGCGTCGTGCGTCCGCGTCCGGCGAGCTGTCCCCGACCGAGATCCTGATCGGTTCCGGTCTCGTCGGCGGCGCGGGCATGTTCGTGCTCGCGCATTTCGTCAACCCGCTGACGATGTGGCTCACGTTCGCGACGTTCGTCGGTTACGCGATCGTCTACACGATGCTGTTGAAGCCGATGACGCCGCAGAACATCGTCATCGGCGGCGCCTCGGGCGCGATGCCGCCCGCGCTCGGATGGGCGGCGATGGCGGATCAGGTGCCGGCCCAGGCATGGGTTCTCGTGCTAATCATCTTCGTCTGGACACCGCCACATTTCTGGGCGCTGGCGCTGTACCGCACCGAAGACTTCCGCAAGTCGGGCCTGCCGATGCTGCCAGTCACGCATGGCGCCCGCTACACGCGCTTGCACATCCTGCTCTACACGGTGGCCCTGGTCGGCACCACGCTGCTGCCGTTCGCGATGCGGATGAGCGGCTGGCCATACCTCGCGGCCGCGCTGATCCTCGGCGCGCAATTCCTCCGGCTTTCGTGGTCCATCTGGCGGGCGCCCGACGAGGCGACCTCGGACCACTTCGCGCGGAAGACCTTCCGCTATTCGATCCTCTACCTGTCGCTGCTGTTCGTCGCGCTGCTGGTCGATCACTACCTGATCGGATGAGCGCCGAGTCGCGCCGTGGCTTACGCTGGCCAGCGGCGTTCGCCATCGCCTGCGCCCTGATGCTCGCCGCGTGCGCGCCGACCAAGCCGCAGTTCGAAAGCGTCGACATCACCGGCGCCGACTACGCGCAGGATTTTCATCTCATCGACGCGGCTGGCAAGCCGCGCAGTCTGGCCGACTACAAAGGCAAGGTCGTGATGATGTTCTTCGGGTACACCCGGTGCCCCGATGTCTGCCCGACGACGATGGCGGACCTGAAGACCGTCATGGCGTCGCTCGGGCCGGAGGCCGATCGGGTCCAGGTGCTCTTCGTGACGCTCGATCCCGAGCGCGACACGCCGCAACTGCTGGCGCAATACGTTCCTGCCTTCGATCCACGTTTCGTCGGGCTGTTCGGAGACCCTGCGACGACCGCGCAGACCGCGAAGGACTTCAAGGTCTTCTATCAGCGGGTCCCCGGGTCGACACCCGGGTCGTACACGCTGGATCACACGGCCGGCACCTACGTGTTCGACCCCGCTGGCCACATCCGCCTGTTCGTTCGCCAGGGCGAGACGGCAGCGGCCGTGACGCACGACGTCAAACAGCTGCTGTCCTGACGATCGTGCCCGTGCCGCCGCGCCCGCTCCGGCGCGACGCCAGCCGCCAGTAGAATGTCGGGTTTTTCGATTGCGAGTCATCCATGGCGCTTCGCTGCGGCATCGTTGGTCTACCCAACGTCGGTAAGTCCACCCTGTTCAACGCGCTGACGAAAGCCGGGATCGCCGCCGAGAACTACCCGTTCTGCACGATCGAGCCCAACACCGGCGTCGTGGAAGTGCCGGACCATCGGCTCGGCGAACTCGCCGCCATCGTCCGCCCGGAGCGCGTGATGCCGGCGATCGTCGAGTTCGTCGACATCGCCGGCCTAGTCGCCGGCGCGTCGAAGGGCGAAGGCCTGGGTAACCAGTTCCTGGCTCACATCCGCGAGACCGATGCCCTCGTCAACGTGGTCAGGTGCTTCGAGGATCCGAACGTCATCCACGTTGCCGGCAAGGTCGATCCGCTGGCCGACATCGAGGTGATCCAGACCGAACTGGCGCTGGCGGACCTCGCCACGATGGAAAAGACGATCCACCGCGTCACGAAGCTGGCGCGAGGCGGCGACAAGGAGGCGGCGAAGCTGCTGACCGTCCTCGCCAAGGTCGAGCCGCAGCTCAACGAGGCCAAGCCGGTCAGGGCGCTGAAGCTGGACGCGGACGAGATGACCCTACTCAAGCCGCTGTGCCTGATCACGGCCAAGCCCGCCATGTTCGTCGCCAATGTGTCGGAGCACGGCTTCACGAACAACCCGCTGCTCGACCAGCTCGCCATCTACGCCAGGGCGCAAGGCGCGCCCGTGGTCGCGATCAGCGCCGCCATCGAAGCGGAGATCGCCGACCTGTCCGACGAGGACAAGTCGGTCTTCCTCGCGGACATGGGCATGACCGAGCCGGGCCTCAACCGCCTGATCCAGGCGAGCTACACCTTGCTCGGGCTGCAGACCTACTTCACGGCCGGGGAGAAGGAAGTGCGCGCGTGGACGGTGGCGGTGGGCGCCACGGCGCCGCAAGCGGCTGGTGTGATCCACACGGACTTCGAACGCGGGTTCATCCGCGCCGAGGTGATCGGCTACGCGGACTTCGTCGCCGCGAAGGGCGAGGCCGGGGCGAAGGAAAAGGGGAAGATGCGACTGGAAGGCAAGGAGTACGTCGTCCGCGACGGAGACGTGATGCACTTCCGGTTCAATGTTTGAGCGCCGTCTCGGACTCCGGATCAAGACCAGGAGAAAAACCTAACCTTAAGTTTCCGAAGCGGCTGCCGAAGAGATACCTGCGACGATACTTCGTCGAAGAACCCGCCGCGGGGGCGGCGGGCTCATTAGCACTTAGATCGAATTGACGTTCGATCCGCCACCAACTTCTGCAAGCAATGCGTCTTCGATCACAACCAATTGCGTGTCAGTCGTAAACATAAGGATTTTCCTTAGAAGAATTAGCACTAGACCTAGTGGCCTAATCCACTTCAGCCTAATAGCAATTGAAGTGAAACAACGAGCGCTGTCGAGCCAATGTTGTTTCACCAGGGGCATAGCCGACATCGAGAGTCAGCTATGGCCAGATATTGTCAAAGAGTGTCCAACATGGAAAGCCCTTTTTCTGCATCGCCATGCCATCGCCCGACTTTTCACGCATCACGGCACGTAGTTCGGAAAGGAGCGGTGACCTGCAAGTTGAGGCGACCAGGACAGCGTCTATCGTCGAAAGCCTCGTCAAACGACTCGAAGACTTACTTGACCGGGACCAGTTAGACGCACACTCGGAAACTTTCGAGACAGCTAAAGAGCTCGCGGACTCAATGTGTCCGCAATCTCTGTCATCCGCCGCACATGTATTGATTCGAACTTGCGTATTGTTGTTTGAGATCAATCGATCGACAGATGCAATCCATCTCGGGCGCCGAGTCGCAGAGGTCGCGACGCAATCCGGTGACATTCAGATTCAGAGACGAATTTATAACGTTCTCGGCTCGCATTACGGAGATATCGCAGATTTTACGGCGGCGATGCAATGTCTTCAGCAAGCACTTGCGCTTTCGAAAGAAATCGATGATCCGGTCATCGAGACTGCGTGCTTAGCCAATGTGGCGACGCTAATGCAGGAGATGGGGCATTATCGACAAGCGATTCTGATATGCCGGCAAGTTCTGGATCTAGAGGATCATTCTTCTGTAGTTAAGGGTCTCAAAGTTCAATGTTCGTCCACCGGCTTATTCTCGGCTCACAGGATAGGCGATAGTGATGCCGCGCGCTATTTTCTCGACCAAGGTCAGCGGTATCTCGATTTCGCATTTGGCGACTTAGGACGTGCTTTTTTCGAGAAGGACCGGGTGCTCTATCTGATTGACTCGGGGCGCGAAGTCGAGGCCCTCACGTTCATTGAAAATACTTTTAGTGACGCAAGGGCAGGCTTAGGCGCAGTCGTCAATCAACGCGTGCAGACGTTGTTAATCATCTCGCGCTCCCTATGCGATTGGGCACTCGGTGAGCGTTCCTCATCGAGAGCCACTCTTTTGAGGTTGTGTAAGGAAAGCACGCGTACCCGTTTGTATCATCACTGGGTTCTTCAGGCGCTGATCAAAGTTTATAGTGATGCGATTGAACCGGATGACGTTGCGAAAGGTCTTACTTTTGCACGGGAGTTGGTCGAATACACTACCAGTGTCAAGAAAGCGAAATTCTATCGCCAGTTGGCGAGCAGACGTGCCAGTCCCGAGTCGGTGCAAGACGCGCAACCTTGGCGCGTGCATGTAGACCCGCTCGCCGTAGCCAAGGACTGGTTATGTGACACAGATATTGGAGGCTCGCCAGATCTGGCCTCCGGCGAAAAGCTAGAACTCGTAAAACATGAAGAGTTGACGGTCATTCATGAAGACATGGCCAAGCTTCGCGCTCGCAGCATTCGACGCGAAATTCGTACCGATGCCGTGGACACCGCCGAAAACTGGGCGATCGCTGCCGAGTTCTTTGACGACGAGACCGGGCAGCATTGTTTCCGCGTTGGCCATCTTGCGGCCATGCTGGCGCGCGAAGTCGGTATGGACGAGACTTTCTGCGTCCAGGTCGAGCACGCGGCGCGATTGCATGACATCGGAAAGATTGCAGTCAATGAAGTCATTCTCCTGAAACCCGGGCCACTGGATGCCGCCGAAATGGCGGCGATGCGATTGCATACGGAAGTCGGTGCCCAGATCCTTTCGGGATCGGATGATCCGACATTGCGGATGGCGACCGATATCGCCCGGCATCATCATGAGTGGTGGAGTGGCGCGGGTTATCCGACGCGATTGGCGGGAAGCGACATCCCGATGTCTGCCCGCGTCTGCGCCTACGCGGACGTGTATGACGCGCTGACGCACGCGCGTTCCTACAAGAAAGCGTGGACGCATGAACGGGCGCTCGACGAGATGATGCGTCTCAAGGCAACGCAATTCGATCCCGATTTGATGGATCCGTTCTGTCGCGTGCTCGACCGGTATCGGGGTGATCTCGCTGCCGATGCCATTCCGGGATTCGTCGACATGGATTCGAACACGCTCATCGCTTCCCGCAAGAAGCTGATGGAGACCATCGCCGGTTGACCGTCACGGCACGGAACGCGACGCCGGATGATGCGCGCCGGATTGCTCGCCGACGGTCTGTCGAAGCTCGCTGAATGTCTTTACGGACCTCACGACCGTCGTGCCTTTCTGGTCGTGAAGGAAGCCCAGTCGTTCGATCGAGCAGACCTCCGACGATCCGGCCGAGTCCTGCGATCATTCGACTGTGCATGGTCGACCGCACGAATCGATGCCTTCGTGCGATGTTTGCGCAATAACCCAACGTTTAGACTCGGGCATTCAGGCGAGATTAAAGCGAAAAAATCAAATAGCTGATTCCGAAGCGCTTTTCTCGCGCTGCAGAAGTTGATATTTCGCCAACAGCTCGTCGTTGCTTTCGCGCCACATCGGGTCGAACGGAATGCACTCGACGGGACACACGACCTGACATTGCGGCTCGGCGAAGTGTCCGACGCACTCCGTGCACTTCCGCGGGTCGATCTCGTAGATCTCCGGACCCATCGAGATCGCCCCGTTGGGGCACTCGGGCTCGCAGACGTCGCAGTTGATGCACTGGTCGGTGATGATGAGTGCCATGGTGGCCTCCGGGGCCGGACCGCGAGGTCACGGCCCGTGCGTCACGCGGGCGCGTGGCGCACCTTCTCCTTCAACCACTTCTCGACCGACGGGAACGTGAACTTGGACACGTCGCCGCCGAGCAGCGCGATCTCGCGCACGATGGTGCCGGAGATGAACATGTACTGGTCGGACGGCGTCAGGAAGACGGTCTCCACCGAGGGCATCTGATAGCGGTTCATGCCGGCCATCTGGAATTCGAACTCGAAGTCGGACACGGCACGCAGCCCGCGGATGATGACCGTCGCCTCGTGCTCCTCGACGAAGTGCTTGAGCAGCCCGGAAAAACCGCAGACCGTCACGTTCGGGTAGTGCGACAGCACTTCCTTGGCGATGTCGACGCGCTCTTCGAGACTGAAGAAGGGCTTCTTGTTGCGCGAGTCGGCCACGCCGACGATGAGGCGCTGGCAAAGCTGCGACGCGCGCCGCACCAGATCTTCGTGCCCGCGCGTCAGGGGATCGAAAGTCCCCGGGTAGACGGCCACTAGCATGACGTCTCCTCCTCTATTATTTTGCATTGCAGCAGATGATAGAACACGTCTCCCGCTTTGTCCGAGCGGTAAAGATGGAGTCCTGCTGCGTCCAGCATAGCCGGTGTCAGAGGATGGGCGGCTTCGGCGTACACGTAGCCGCCAGCCGCGCACAGCGTCTGCGCGATGGACAGCGCCGAGACGAGGAGGTCCGACGAGAACGGTGGATCGAGGAAGACGATGTCGAAGTGCCGCCCCTCGCGCGCCAGGCGCGCGCCGTGGCGCAGGGCGTCGCCCGCGAGGACGGTGAACGCTTCGGCCTCGAGGCGTTCGATCACCGCGCGCAGCGCTTCGACCGCGTCGGCGTCGCCCTCGACCAGCACCACCGGTGCGGCGCCACGCGAGGCGGCCTCGATCCCGAGCGCGCCCGATCCCGCGAAGAGGTCGATGGCGGAACGGCCTGCGAGGTCCCCGCCGCAGGCATGGGCCAGCCAGTTGAACAGGGTCTCGCGGACGCGGTCGGGCGTGGGCCGCAAGCCGGCCGCATCCACGACCGGCAACAGCGTCCGTTTCCAACGGCCCCCGATGATGCGAATCGCCCGTCGCGGTTTCCGCACCGTTGCTGCGGTCGAGGTGTTCCTGCCACGGGGTTTCACGCGAGCCGATCCTTTCGCTGGTTGCTGGCTGGTCCAGACCCGGATGTTAAGATCAAGCGTCTTTCCAAGGTCGCGCCCAACGCGCCTCGACGGATCAACGCCTCGCTTTCCTGCCCGTTGATCGACGTCCGCCACGCCGGCATCCTGGTCCATCACCCATGCTCAAATTCTGGAAGCGATCGGATGTTCCGGTCGCCGACGTGCCCGACGCCCTCGCGGCAGCGGAACCGGTCGCATCGCCCGACGTCCGCCCCGCCGAGCCGGATGCCCTGCGACCCGAGGCTCCGACCCGCCGCTCATGGCTGGACCGTCTCAAGACCGGGTTGGCCAAGACCGGGACGGGCATCACCACGCTGTTCGTCGGCGCCAAGGTCGACGAAGCCCTTTTCGAGGAGCTGGAGTCCGCCTTGCTGCTGGCCGACGCGGGCGTCGAAGCGACGACGCACCTGATCACGCAGCTCCGCGCCGCCGCGCGGCGAGAGGCGATCGACGACGCCCAGCAATTGAAGGCTGCGCTCGCCCGCCTGATGACCGATCTGCTGCGCCCGCTCGAAAAGGCGTTCGACGTCGCGCCGCTTCCGGGCACGGCGAAGATGCCGGCGGTCGTGATGATGGTCGGCGTCAACGGCGCGGGCAAGACGACTTCCATCGGCAAGCTCGCCAAGTTCCTGCAGGGCCAGGGACGTACCGTCATGCTGGCCGCGGGCGACACGTTCCGGGCCGCGGCTCGCGAGCAGCTCGTCGCCTGGGGCGAGCGCAACGGTGTGTTGGTCGTGACCCAGCAATCGGGCGATCCGGCTGCGGTCGTCTTCGATGCGGTGGCATCCGCCGCCGCACGCGGTATCGACGTGCTCGTCGCGGACACCGCCGGCCGGCTGCAGACGCAGTTGCATCTGATGGACGAGCTGAAGAAGGTGAAGCGGGTGATCGGCAAGGCGCCGGCCCTGGCCGGTACCCCGCAGCCACGCGAGATCCTGCTCGTCATCGATGGCAACACCGGGCAGAACGCGATCGCCCAGGTCCGCGCGTTCGATGCGGCGGTCGGGCTGACCGGCCTGATCGTCACGAAGCTCGACGGCACCGCGAAGGGCGGCGTGCTCGCCGCCATCGCGCTGCTGCGCAAGGACTCGGTGCCGTTGCCGGTCTACTTCATCGGAGTGGGAGAGGGGCTCGACGATCTGCAACCCTTCGTCGCCGCGCAGTTCGTCACCGCGCTGCTAGGCGATTAGTCCGGGCCGGGCCGCATCGAGCCGCTGCGGCAGCCCGGTCACGGCCTCGTGGCCGGTGATTGCGCAACTCGACGCGTCCAGCGAATCGAGCAATCGGGCGACGATCGCGCGCTGCGGCAACGACACGCCGAAGTGCAGCAACCGATCGTCGTCGAATACGGCGACCGTCGGGAAATTCTCGATGTCGATGTCACCGACGAGGTCGGCGTCGTCCTCGATGTCGAGCCACCGGAAACGCATGCCTCGGCGGGTCGCCGCGAGGCTGTCGAAGGTCTTGCGGAAATCGTCGCAGGTATTGCACCAGGCGGCACAGAACGCGACGACGAGGCGACCGCCGCTCGGTGAGTCGGCCAGCGTGCGCGTGGGGAGATCGTCGTTCGCGGGCATGGGATGCAGTCTGGCACGAGCGCGTCGGCGACCCGCGCTGTGTGATCATTGTAGATGCGTCTTCATCCCTGCCCCGATTTCCCTTTTAAGACATGACCCGCTTCGATGCTCCGCCGCGTTCGCCATCCATGGTCGGCTCCGCCTTGCGCGCCGCCGGCGCCCTCGTCGCGGCCCGGTTCGGCATGGTGCTGGCGGCCCTGGTCGCGACGATCGTCGTGCTGGTCATCGGGACGTCGTTGCTCGGTGCCGGAGCGGCTGTCCCCGTAGCGCTGCGCCAGGCGTTCGTGGCCAGTCCCGTTCTCGTCTTCGTGCGTCCCAACGCCGCGCGCAGCGACGTCGAAGCGATCGGGCCCGGCTTGATGGCCTTGCCGGACGTGTCCACCGCCACGTTGCGGCCCAAGGAAGAAGCGCTCGCCACCTTGGTAGCCGCGGGAATACCCGCTCCGACCGACGGCCGCAACCCGCTCCCGGACGTCTGGACGGTCACCCTGCATGGCGACGGACCTTCGTTCGTCACCGAGGCGGTTGCCATGCGCGATGCGATCAGCGCCCTCGCGCTGGTCGACAGCGTTCGCTTTGATGAGGCCTGGGCTCGATCGCTGGATCGCACGGCCGCGATGTGGTCACGATTCGGTGCCGGCTGGCTGGCGGGGTCGATCGCCGCCCTGGGACTGGTCCTGTTTTGCGCATACGTCCTGTTCGGCCGGGCACTGACGACACCCGACCCAGGCCAGATGCCGACCGTGGCAGCGGCCGTGGTGATCGTCGCCGTCTGCCTGGTGATCGTGGCGGCCGCGGTCAGTTACGCCGCCTGTCTGTTGATCGGTGATCAAGTGACAGAAATCGACGCGGCCGGAATGAAACCGATCGCGGTCGTCGTGCGTTTCACCATTGGCAAGGCGATTGGGGAAGCGTCGGTCGGTTGCCTGTTGTTGCTGCTCGCGGGCGTTGCCGTGGGACATCGTTCCGATAGGCAGCGGCAATCGCGTTGATTGCGGTCTGAGCGCGAGAACTATCGAGCGGCGACGTGGTCTGAAGTTAGCACTCTTCACGTGCGAGTGCTAAAATGGCGGCGAAAGGAAAATCACATGGCTGATCTGGCATTGTCGAAGGATTGGGGTTTCGGTCGCACGGGAACGGCGCACGCCGGCAACCTGATGATGGCGGTCGCCAATCCGGGCGCGCTCGGAACGATCGATTCGTACATCCAGGCGGTCAATCGCCTACCGTTGCTGACCGCCGAGGAGGAGCACGACTACGCGGTCCGTTATCGCGACAGCGAAGACCTCGAGGCGGCGCGGCGGCTGGTGCTGTCGCATCTGCGGCTCGTGGTCTCGATCGCGCGTGGCTATCTGGGCTACGGATTGCCGCATGGCGATCTGATCCAGGAGGGCAACGTCGGGCTGATGAAGGCCGTCAAGCGCTTCGATCCGGAGCGCGGCGTTCGCCTCGTGTCGTTCGCGATGCACTGGATCAAGGCCGAGATGCACGAGTACATCCTGAAGAACTGGCGTCTGGTCAAGGTCGCGACGACCAAGGCCCAGCGCAAGCTGTTCTTCAACCTGCGCTCGCACAAGACCGGCATCGCGACGTTCACGCCGGCCGAGGTGGATGCGCTGGCGAAGGAGCTCAACGTCAAGCGCGAGGAAGTCATCGAGATGGAGACGCGCCTGTCGGGCGGCGACATCGCGCTCGAAGGGCAGATCGACGACGGCGAGGAAGAATTCGCGCCCATTGCCTACCTGAAGGACGAGAGCAACGAGCCGACGCAGGTTCTCGAGGTGCAGCGTCGCGATCGCATGCAGACGGACGGCATCTCTGCCGCGCTCGACAAGCTCGACCCGCGCAGCCGGCGGATCGTGGAAGCACGCTGGCTCGCCGAAGATCCGGATGGCAAGGTCGGCAGCGCGACCCTGCACGACCTCGCCGGCGAATTCGGTGTCTCCGCCGAGCGCATCCGGCAGATCGAAGTCGCCGCGATGAAGAAGATGAAGTCGGCGCTGGTGGCTTATCAGTAGGCCGGTGTCGCCTCGATCGAAGGGCCCCTCTGCGGGCCCTTTTTTTCGCCCGGTGCCCGTCCAGCACTAACCGATGAGGCGCTCGTCGGCGAACAGCGACGCGACCGTCTCGCGCTCCCGGGCGAGGTGCGACGCCGCTCCGTGCACCAGCACTTCGGCGGCGCGCGGCCGCGTGTTGTAGTTGGACGCCATCGCCATGCCGTACGCGCCCGCTGACAGGAAAGCCAGCAGGTCGCCTTCGGCGAGGACGAGATCGCGGGCGTGGGCGAGCCAGTCGCCGGATTCGCAGATCGGCCCGACGATGTCCCAGGTCGTCGGCGAGGCGTCCGACGCTTCGGTGACCGGCACGACCTCGTGCCAGGCGTCGTAGAGGGAGGGGCGCAGCAGGTCGTTCATCGCCGCGTCGACGACGGCGAAGTTCTTCGTAGCGCCGGGCTTCAGGACCAGCGTCCGCGTCAACAGGACGCCGGCGTTGCCGACGAGAGAGCGTCCCGGCTCGAAGAGCAGTTTGAGAGGCCGGTCGCTGCGACCGCGTTCGGTCTGCCACGCGTCGACGCGCACGAAGACCTTGCGCAGATAGTCCGCGACATCGATGGACGCGTCGTCGTCCTCATCGCCGTAGCGGATGCCGACGCCCCCGCCGAGGTCGAGATGTCTGATCTCGATGCCTTCCGCAGCGAGCCGATCGATGAGATCCAGCAGCTTGTCGAGCGCGTCCAGCAACGGACCGTCGTCCAGCAGTTGCGAACCGATGTGGCAATCCACGCCGACGACGACGAGCGCCGGCATCGCGGAGACGCTTCGATAGGCGTCGATCGCCTCCGCGTACGCGATGCCGAACTTGCTCTCCTTCAGCCCGGTCGCGATGTAGGGATGGGTTTTCGCATCCACATCGGGATTGATGCGCAACGACACCGGCGCGCTCTTGCCAAGCTGCCCGGCGACTTCATTGAGCTGTCGCGCTTCCGAGGTGGACTCGACGTTGAAGCACCCGATGCCGACTTCCAGCGCGCGGCGCATCTCGTCGCGGGTCTTGCCGACACCGGAGAAGATGACGCGTGACGGCTCACCACCCGCCGCGAGGACCCGTTCGAGCTCGCCACCGGACACGATGTCGAAACCGGCGCCCGCCTGCGCGAACACCTGGAGAACAGCGAGGTTGGAATTGGCCTTGACCGCATAGCAGACCATCGCCTCGCCACGATCGAGTCGAGCGCGCAGCGGATCCGCGTAGCGGGCGTAGGCCGCAGCCAGGGCGGTTTTCGAGTAGACGAAGAGAGGAGTGCCGAAGCGCTCGGCGAGCGTGGCGAGCGCCACGTCTTCGATCCACAATTGCCCGTCGCGGCAGGACAGCCGCAACGCCAGAGCCGTCGGTGACATCATCGGCGGCGATCGGGATTGTCTTTGTCGGGGTAGTAGAGCGGGCCACGCTGCCCGCAGCCCGTGATGGCGCCGCCGAAGGACAGCAGCAGCGCCGCTACAATGATCGCCCGCGTCACGGCCACGGCCGGATGTGTCTCGACGAAGTCAGGGCGCGACATGGCGTGATCCGGATGGCAAGCGGAGCGGGAACAAAAAGGCGTCGGAGTCTAGCATGAGCGTTTTCAAGCAGCCGTCATCGTTCATCGAGCGTGCCGAGGGGTTCCTCGGGCGACTCGAAGCGGCCGTCGACCGACTGGCCGATGACCTCGACATCGATGTGCTGCGCGCCGGCAACGTGCTGACGTTGACCTTCGACAACGACCATCGCATCGTCGTCAACAGCCAGGAAGCGGCGCAGGAGATGTGGGTCGCGGCGCGGTCCGGCGGCTTCCACTATCGGTGGGACGAGCAGGCCGCCATCTGGCGCGATACACGATCGGGCGACGACATCAAGATCGCGATGTCGCGGCTGATCGGCCTCGAGACCGGCGTCACGCCCACCCTGAGCGTCTGAGGTTCACGGTTGCACTGCGGCCGGCGCGCTTACGCGCCGAACGGCTTGTCGCGCGGATCCTGATAATGGGGCTGCGCGGGTCGCGCGGGTTCGGTCGCTCGCGGCGCGTCGCCCGCCGGTGCGGATGGCGTCGGCATATCGGGTGATGGCGAGAGCGATGGGTCCGTGCCAGGCACCGGATCGTCGAGGCCGAGCGACGGCACGCCGTGGCCCGGCTGGTTCTCGGTGTAATACACCTCGCCGTCGAGGTTGACGACGCCCTGCGGCATCGCGCGCGGCTTCTCCGCGACCCCCTTCAACACCTTGTTCATGTAGCCGAGCCAGATCGGCAAGGCAAGGCCGCCGCCGGTCTCTCGATCGCCCAGCGACTTCGGCTGGTCGAAGCCGATCCACGCGATCCCGACGAGGTTGTCGTTGCTGTATCCCGCGAACCAGGCGTCGTGCGAATCGTTGGTCGTGCCGGTCTTGCCGGCCAGATCGTTGCGCTTGAGCACGGCCGTGATCCGCGCCGCGGTCCCGGACCGCGCGACGGTGCGCAGCAGGCTGTCCATCACGAAGGCGTTGCGTCCGTCGATGACCCGGTTGGCTTCGTCGCCGGCCAGCGCCCGGCTGACGCCGGCCACGTCGCGGCCCGTGCTGTCGACGATGCGACTGATGAAATACGGATTGATCTTGTAGCCGCCGTTGGCGAAGACCGAATACGCCCCGGCCATCTGCCAAGGCGTCACCGAACCCGCGCCGAGCGCCATCGGCAGGTAGGCCGGGTGCTTCGCGGCTTCGAAGCCGAAGCGCGGCAACGTGCCCTGGACGTAGCGCGGGCCGATCGCCTGCAGCAGGCGGATCGACACCATGTTCTTGGACTTGGCCAATGCCTGGCGCAGCGGCATCGGTCCGTCGAACTTGCCGTCGTAGTTCTTCGGATCCCAGGCCTGGCTCCCGGTCGTGCCCGCGTCGAGGTGCACCGGCGCGTCGTTGACGAGGGTCGACGGCGTGAAACCCTTTTCAAGCGCTGCCGAGTAGATGAACGGCTTGAAGCTCGAGCCCGGCTGCCGCCACGCCTGCGTGACGTGGTTGAACTTGTTGCGGTTGTAGTCGAAGCCGCCGACCAGCGCATGCACGGCGCCGTCGCGCGGATTGACCGACAGGAAGGCTGCCTGGACCGTCGGCAACTGGATGATCTCCCAAGCGCCCTTGGCGTTCTTCATCACGCGGATGACCGCGCCGCGCCGGATGCGTTTGGCCTGCGGCGCCTTGTCGGTGAGCGATGCCGCAGCGAACTTCAGGCCATCGCCGCTGATGGTGATCTGCTCGTCGACGCGGGCAGCGCGAACTTCCTTGGTGGATGCCTGCAGTACGACGGCGGCGACGATGTCGTCGCTGTCGGGATATTCGATGAGGTTGTCCTCGATCGCCTCGGTCAGCTCGTTGCCGTCGCCACCGCCCGGCAGTTCCACGAAGCCTTCCGGTCCGTTGTAGCCGTGCCTGCGTTCGTACTCGAGGACGCCCGAGCGCAGCGCTTCGTAGGCCGTGTTCTGGTCACCGGAGATGATGGTCGTGTAGATGTTCAGGCCGCGGGAATACGCGTTCTCCTCGCCGAATTGTTCGAATGCGATCTGGCGTGCCATCTCCGCAACGTATTGCGCATGGACCGCGAAGGTCTCGGCGTCGACCTTCACGACCGGCTGTTGCGCACGTGCCGCCGCGTAGGCCGCGTCGTCGATATTGCCCAGCTGGTGCATCCGGTCGAGGACGTACAACTGACGTTCGCGCGCCCGCTTCGGATTGATGATCGGATTCGCGGTCGATGGCGCCTTCGGCAGCCCGGCGAGCATCGCGGCTTCGGCGACCGTCACGTCCTTCAGCGGCTTGCCGAAGTAGACGCGCTCGGCCGACGCGAAGCCCCAGGCGCCCTTACCGAGAAAGATCTGGTTCATGTAGACCTCGAGGATCTGGTCCTTCGTGAGGTTGTCCTCGATCTTGAACGTCAGCAGCGCTTCGTAGAACTTGCGGATGTAGCTTTGCTCGCTCGACAGGAAGAAGTTGCGCGCGATCTGCTGCGTGATCGTCGACGCGCCCTGCTTCCGGCCGCCGCCGAAGAAGCTGCCGTTGGCCAGGTTGTTGACTGCGGCGCGAAGAACGCCGAGGTAGTCGATGCCGCTGTGCTGATAGAAGTGTTCGTCCTCCGCCGCGAGGATCGCCTGCTTCATCTTCAGCGGCACGTCTGCGATCGAGACGATGACGCGCCGTTCGATGCCGAATTCGCCGATGAGGATGCCATCGGCCGTGTAGACGCGCAGCGGGATCTTGGGCCGGTAATCGGTCAGCGACTCGATCGACGGCAGGTTACGGTAAGCGAGCGCGGTCGCGATGGTGATCACGAAGAACGCGCCGACGATCGCCGCCGCGGTCAGCCCGCCGATCCAGGCCAGCACGCGCCACAGCGGATGCATGCGCCTGCCGGACGACGCCGTGGCAGTTGAAGCGGTCGAACTCGGCATGCGGGAGAACGCGTACCACGACGCGAGGCCGTGACGGTCGGCAGGGGCGGGCGCGAATTATAAGCCGCCTCCTCCTGAATCCCGGTCGGGTGCGTCGTGCGCTCGCCACCCTGTGCTTGCCGCCGAATCTGCCGATAGATCACCGGCGTCCCGATCGCCTGATCTGGGGGGCGAAAGGCGTCCTGTTCGACGGGTTTTGGCGCTGCGGCGACCGTTAGCATCCATTCGGTCGATCGGTCTGTTGTTTTTCAAACCGGGGCTCGGTCGCAATCCTTTACACCCGGGAAACACTGTTGCTAGCATTTCACACGATATCGAGCAATGCTCTCTAAACCCTCGAAAATAATAGATTTTTTAAGATTTCACCAGCCCTCATGCTAAGAATTTTGCTTAGGTCACCGGCACGGAGAATGTTCCTTGGCCTTTGATTTCGGCGCTCTCTTTCCGTCCAAGAATCCGCCGATGATCGGTCTCGACCTGAGTTCGTCGAGCGTCAAGGTGGTGGAGCTGAGCGGCTCGGCCGAAGCCGGCTATCGCCTCGAGCGTTATGCCATCGAGCCGCTGCCCAAGGGCGCGATCGCCGACGGCAACATCGAGAACATCGAGGCGGTTTCGGAAGCGGTTCGTCGGGCCGTGCGCCGCTCCGGCACGCGAGCGCGCAACGTGGCGATGGCCTTGCCGAGCGCCGCCGTGATCACCAAGAAGATCATCCTGCCCGGTGGCTTGTCGGAAGAGTCCCTCGAAGTGCAGGTCGAGAGCGAAGCCAACCAGTACATCCCGTTCGCGCTCGACGAAGTCGCTCTCGACTTCAGCGTCATCGGTCCCGCGCCGCAGTCGCCCGAAGACGTCGAACTGTTGCTCGCGGCCTCGCGCAAGGAGAAGGTCGAGGATCGCGTCGCGGTCGCGCAGGCCGCCGCGTTGAAGCCGGTCGTCATGGACATCGAGTCGCACGCGACGCGTGCGACGGCCGATCGCGTGATCCGCCTGATGCCCAATGAAGGCGACGGCCAGATCGTCGCGCTGTTCCTGATCGGCGCGTCGACCACGACGATCTCGGTCACGCTCAACGAGCAACCCATCTACGAGCGCGAGCAGGCCTTCGGGGGCAACCAGCTCACGTCGGACATCGCGCGTGCGTACGGCCTGTCGGCCGAAGAGGCCGAAGCCAAGAAGCGCACCGGCGACCTGCCGGAGAACTACGAGCGCGACCTGCTGCAGCCGTTCGCCGACAACATCGCTCTCGAAGTGACGCGCGCGCTGCAGTTCTTCTTCACGTCCACGCCTTACAGCCGGGTCGACCAGATCATGCTGGCCGGCGGGTGCGCGGTGATTCCGGGTCTGGTCGACGTCGTCGGGACGCGCAGTCAGGCCGCGACGTCCATCCTCAACCCGTTCAAGGGCATGGAACTCGGGTCGGGTATTCGCGAGAAGCAGGCCCGCCTCGACTCGCCGTCGCTGGTCGTCGCCACGGGTCTCGCGATGCGGAGGTCGGGCTGATGGTCCGCATCAACCTGTTGCCGCACCGCGCGGAAAAGCGCGCGCAGCGGCGTCGCGATTTCTACGTCCTGATCGGCCTCGCGTTCGGCGCGGCCATGGTGATCGTCGTCGCCGTGTACTTCGTCATCAACGGCTACATCGGTGTCCAGACCGAACGCAACGATTTCATCAAATCCGAGAACAAGAAGCTCGACGAGCAGATCAAGGAGATCGCGTCGCTCAAGCAGGACCTCGAAGGCCTCAAGGCGCGGCAGCAGGCCGTGGAAGATCTCCAGGCCGACCGCAACCTGCCGGTCCACCTGCTCGACGAGCTGGTCAGGCAGGTGCCCGAAGGGATCTATCTGCAGAGCCTCAAGCAGGATGGCCTGCGCGTGGCTTTGACAGGTCTCGCGCAGTCCAACGAGCGGGTCTCCGAACTGCTCCGCAATCTCAGCGGCAACTCGCAGTGGGTCAGCGCGCCGGAGCTGGTGGAGATCAAGGCCGTGACGCAGGGCCGCGACAACAAGCGGTTGTTCCAGTTCACCGTGAACGTGACGATCAACCGGCCGCGCGACACCAAGTCGCCTGCCGCGGCCGCGACGACACAGACGACCGGTACGTCCGTCGTCACCAAACCGTAAGCCGCTGATCATGGCCAGTCTCGATCTCACCACCTACGTCGACCAGTTCCGCAATCTCAACACGCGGGACGTCTCGACCTGGCCCATCGCGCCGCGCATTGCTGCCGTGCTGGCCGTCATCCTCGTCGTCATCCTGCTCGGCTGGTATCTGTTCTGGAGCGATCAGCTCGCGGACCTCCAGCGCGGCGAGGACGAAGAGGTCACGCTCAAGACGCAGTACAAGGACAAGCTGCAGCAGGCCGTCAATCTCGAGCCGCTGAAGCGACAGAAGGAACTCGCTTCGCAGTACGTCGCCCGCCTCGAGAAGCAGTTGCCGAGCAAGTCCGAAATGGACGCGCTGCTGTCCGACATCAACCAAGCCGGCATCGGTCGCGGCCTGCAGTTCGAGCTGTTCCGGCCCGGCCAGGTGACGGTCCGCGACTACTACGCGGAGCTGCCGATCAACGTGCGCCTGATCGGCAACTATCACGACATCGCCGCGTTCACGAGCGACATCGCGAGCCTGCCGCGCATCGTCACGCTCAACAATCTCAGCATCTCGATGCCGAACAACGCCACGACGCCGCTGACGCTCGAAGCGGTCGCCAAGACGTTCCGTTATCTCGATCCCGAAGAGGTCGCCGCGCAACGCAAGGCGCCGAAGGCGGCCAAGTGATGAAGACCACGCAACGCATGCTGCGGGCCGCCGCAATGTTCATCACGATGGCGACGACGCTCGTGGCCTGCAGCGACTCGAACGACGAGTTGCGCCAATGGATGGCCGACACGCGCAAGGACATGAAGCCGGTGACCGCGACGCTCGCGGAGCCGAAGACCTTCGAGCCGTTCCTCTATCGCGATTCCGACGCCATCGATCCGTTCGACCCGAGCAAGGTCACCAACGCATTGAAGGCGCTTTCCGCCCAGTCGCAGAGCGGCAACGCACCCGATCTGTCCCGTCGTCGTGAGCCGCTCGAGGCCTATCCGCTCGACACGCTGACCATGGTGGGGACGCTGCAACGACCCGATCTGCGCTATGCGCTGGTCCGCGCGGACGGCCTCGTCTATCAGGTCAAGGTCGGCAACTACGTAGGCCAGAACTTCGGAATCATCACCCGCATCGACGAGAGCGAAGTGGCCATCAAGGAAGTCGTTCAGGACGCCGCTGGTGAATGGGTCGAGCGCGCGACGACACTGCAATTGCAGGAGAACAAGCGATGAAGCAACTCCATCGGCGCGCCGCCCCGGCGTCCGCCCGTTCTTTCAACGAACGCTTCGACGATCGCCTCCACGATCGTGTGCGCGCCTGGCAGTTCGCCGCACTCGCTTTCGTGCTGTCGTTCGCAGCCGTGTTGTCGCCCGCGCTCGCCGCGGCCCAGGACAACGCCATCCAGGACGTCACGACCACGCAGCAGGGCGGCAATCTCGTCGTCCGCATCGGCATGAAGACCACGCCGGTGGCGGCGCCCGCGTCGTTCTCGGTCGCGACGCCGGCCCGCATCGCGCTCGATTTCCTGAAGACCTCCAACGACACCGGCAAGAGCGTCATCGATGCCAGCCAGGGCGATCTCAGGTCCATCAATCTGGTCCAGGCCGGCGATCGCACGCGGCTGGTCATGAATCTCAAGCGCACGGTCGCCTTCACGTCTGTCATCGACGGCAACGCCATCGTCGTCACGCTGACGCCGACGGTCGGCGATGGCGGCAGCAACGCGACGGCGGGCACACGTGCACCCTCGACGCGTTTCGCCGAGGCCACGACGGGGGTCGCCGCGCACAGTATCCGCGACATCGATTTCCGTCGCGGTCCGGACGGCACGGGTCGGGTGATCATCGACCTGTCCGACAGCCAGACCGGCGTCGACATCCATCCGCAGGGCCAGTCGATCGTCATCGACTTCCTCAAGTCGGCGTTGCCTGACAACCTGCGTCGTCGCCTCGACGTCACCGACTTCGCGACGCCGGTGCAGACCGTCAACACGTTCACGCAGGGCGACAACGTCCGCATGGTGATCGAGCCCAAGGGCCTGT
Organism: Beijerinckiaceae bacterium; assembly: GCA_964657795.1. GTDB lineage: Bacteria > Pseudomonadota > Gammaproteobacteria > Burkholderiales > Burkholderiaceae_D > CAHJXF01. The sequence goes on along the minus strand of CAZZWS010000010.1, from coordinate 9,034 downwards.
GGGAGCACAACGCCTATCAGACCGACAATCGGTTGGTGGTCGAGGTCAAGCCGCTCAAGGAAGACCCGAACAAGCTGTTCCAGACGACACGCGCCGGCTACAAGGGCGAACGCCTGTCGCTCAACTTCCAGAGCGTCGACGTGCGTTCGCTGCTGCAGGTCATCGCCGACTTCACCAACCTCAACATCATCACGAGCGATTCCGTGGCCGGCAACCTGACGCTGCGACTGAAGGACGTGCCATGGGATCAGGCCCTGGACATCATCCTGCAGTCCAAGGGCCTCGACATGCGGAAGAACGGCAACGTGATCCTCGTGGCGCCGAAGGACGAACTCGCGACGAAGGAGAAGCTCGACCTCGAGGCGCGCTCGCAGATCGCCGATCTCGAACCGCTGCGCAGCGAGACCTTCCAGCTCAACTACCAGAAGGCGCAGGACCTGGTCGAATTCCTGAATGGCTCCGGTGCATCGAGCGGTTCGACGGGCGCCGGCGGTCAGCTCAACCGCGTGTTGTCCAAGCGCGGCGCCGCCTCGGCCGACCTGCGGACCAACCAGGTCTTCGTGCTCGAAACCGGATCCAAGCTCGAACAGATCCGTGGCGTCATCGCCAAGCTCGACATCCCGAGCCGCCAGGTGATCATCGAGTCGCGCATCGTCGAAGCCAACGATCAGTTCAGCCGCAACCTGGGCGTCAAGCTGGGCTACAACAATACCCAGACCGTCGTGCCGGGCCAGACCGGCCAGGGCTCCTACCGGATCAGCGGCACTGGCACGGCCGTCGGCGAACAGACCGGGCAGTCGGCAACCACCGGGACGCAATTCACGGACTCGCAGTTCTTCAGCCTGCCCGCGGCCGCGATCAACGCCTTCAGTCCGGTGTCCGTCGGCGTCAGCCTGTTCAACAAGGCGGCGACCAAGTTCCTCAATCTCGAACTGTCCGCGCTCGAAGCCGACGGCACCGGCAAGATCGTGTCGACGCCCCGCGTGGTCACGGCCGACCAGACGAAGGCGCTGATCGAGCAGGGCACCGAGCTGCCGTACCAGGTCGCCACCAGCAGCGGCGCGACGAGCGTCACCTTCCGGAAGGCGAACCTGAAGCTCGAAGTGACCCCGCAGATCACGCCGGAGGGCAACATCATCCTCGATGTGGACGTGACCAAGGACAGCGTCGGGCAGGTGACAGCCGCGGGCTTCGCGATCGACACGAAGCACGTCAACACGAAGGTGCTGGTGGAGAACGGCGGCACCGTCGTGCTGGGCGGTATATTTCAGTTGACCGACACCGACAACGTCACCAAGGTGCCGTTGCTCGGTGATCTGCCGGTCCTCGGCTATCTGTTCCGCAATACATCGAAGAGCACGACGAAGAGCGAGTTGCTCATCTTCATCACGCCGACGCAGATCAACGGCCAGGTCGCGGTCCGCTGACCGCTTCTGCGCCCTTCGAGGATGCCGCCTGCGAGGCGGCATTTTCATTCGCGCTCCCGGACGCATAGAATCGTCGGATGAACGCCAGATCAGACAAGCTCTTCATCGTCGGCATGATGGGCGCCGGGAAGAGCGCGGTCGGACGGCTCCTCGCCGCACGGCTCGACCGGCTCTTCGTCGATGTGGACCAGGAGATCGAGTCGCGCACCGGCGTATCGATCAACACCATCTTCGAGTTCGAGGGCGAGGAAGGCTTTCGTCGCCGCGAGGAGCAGGTCATCGACGAGTTGACCGGTGGCGGCGACCGACTGGTTCTGGCCACCGGCGGGGGTGCGGTGCTGTCGCCGCTGACGCGGTCACGGCTCAGGAGCCGCGGCTTCACGATCTATCTGCATGCGAAGGCGCACGACCTCTGGATGCGGACGCGGCACGATCGCAACCGGCCGTTGCTGGCCTGCGAGGATCCGAAGCAGCGACTCGAACAACTGCTCGACGCGCGCGACCCGCACTATCGCGAGGTCGCAGACCTGATCGTCGAAACCGGCAAGCCGAGCGTCACGCGATTGGTCGACACGCTCGTCGCGACGCTGGGCGATGCGGGCCTGATCGAAAGCCCGGCGTGGTCGACCGTCACGGTCGCTCGTCCCGCATGAGCGCGTCACGCGCGGTCGATCCCGTGACGACCGTGATCGTCGATCTCGGGACGCGCAGCTATCCCATCAGAATCGTCCATGGACCGGTCGCGACAGCGTCGGACGATCGCGCCTTCTGGCAGGCGTTCGTCGACGACGTCGGACTTCGTGGCGACGTCGTGCTCGTCACCAACGACACGCTGTCGCCGCTGTACGGCGATCGTGTGCACGAGGCGTTGACCGCGATCGGTCGACGTGTGGTTTCCGTCGTCGTCGCGGACGGCGAGCGCTTCAAGACCGCTGCGATGCTCGATGCCATCCACGATGCGATGCTCGCCGCACGCTGCGACCGATCGGTCACGGTCTTCGCGCTCGGTGGCGGGGTCGTCGGCGACGTGGCCGGCTTCGCCGCCGCGACCTATCAACGCGGCGTTGCGCTCGTGCAGATCCCGACGACGCTGCTCGCGCAGGTCGACTCGTCGGTCGGCGGCAAGACCGGCATCAACCATCGTCTCGGCAAGAACATGATCGGGGCGTTCCATCAGCCGGTCGGCGTCGTGATCGACCTGGCCACGCTCGATACGTTGCCGCCGCGCGAGTACGCGGCCGGGCTCGCCGAGGTCATCAAGTACGGCGCGGCGCTCGACGCGGATTTCTTCGCGTGGCTGGAAGAGACGATGCCCGATCTGCTGACCCGCGATCGCGCCGCGCTTTCGCATGCGATCCGGCGTTGCTGCGAACTCAAGGCGATGGTCGTCGGCGCCGACGAGCGCGAGTCGGGACAGCGCGCGCTGCTCAACTTCGGTCATACCTTCGGTCACGCCATCGAAGGTGCGACGGGCTACGGCACGTGGCTGCATGGCGAGGCCGTCGCGGCCGGCATGGTCATGGCCGGCCGCCTGTCGATGGCGCTCGGCCTCGTCGAGGGATCCATCGTCGATCGCCTGGCCGCGTTGTTGCGCGCGGCCGCTTTGCCGATCGAACCACCGACGCTCGCCGTCGACCAGTGGCGTCGCTGGATGGCCAGCGACAAGAAGGCGGACGCGGGTCGTCTTCGTTTCGTGCTGATGGATGGCCTCGGCAGCGCCCGCATGTCGACCGTCGACGATGCGGTGCTCGACACGATCCTGCGCGAGCGTCGCGTCGTTCACGGCGCGATGCCCGCGTGACCCACGGCGGCGCAACGCGCGACCGTGATGGTCTGGCGCCGTATGCCGCACGCGCCGACGAGACGCGCGGTCGCGTCCATGCCGAGCCGGCCTCGTCGTCGCGCAACGAGTTCCAGCGCGACCGCGACCGGATCGTGCATTCGAGCGCCTTCCGCCGCCTCGAATACAAGACGCAGGTCTTCGTCAATCACGAAGGCGACCTGTTCCGCACGCGGCTGACGCATTCGCTCGAGGTCGCGCAGATCGCCCGGTCGATCGCGCGCAACCTGCGCCTCAACGAGGACCTCGTCGAAGCCATCTCGCTGGCGCACGACCTCGGCCACACGCCGTTCGGGCACGCCGGCCAGGACGCGCTCGACGACTGCATGAAGCCGCATGGCGGTTTCGAGCACAACCTGCAGTCGCTGCGCGTGGTCGACGTGCTCGAAGAGCGTTACGGCGCGTTCGACGGGCTGAACCTTTGTTTCGAGACCCGTGAAGGCATACTGAAGCATTGCTCGCTCGAACATGCGAAGGAGCTCGGTGACGTCGGACGGCGCTTCATCGAGCGCAAGCAACCGAGCCTCGAAGCGCAGCTCGCCAATCTCGCGGACGAGATCGCGTACAACAATCACGACATCGACGATGGCCTGCGCTCGGGCCTGCTCACGATCGACCAGATGATGACGATCGGGCTGTTCCGGCGGCACGCGGTCGTTGTAAAGAGTCTTTACCCCGACATCGCACCGCGTCGGCTGATCCTGGAGACGGTGCGGAGGATGATCAACGAACTGATCGTCGACGTGACCGAGACGAGCCGCGCGAGGATCGCGGCCGCGAATCCGGCGTCACGCACCGATGTCGCCGATGCGGGCCGCTTGATCGGCTTCAGCGAAGCCATCCACGCGGAAGCGGTCGCGCTCAAGCGCTTCCTGCGGAAGGAGCTGTACTACCACTACCGCGTGCAGCGAATGGCCACGAAGGCGAAGCGCATCGTGCGGGAGTTGTTCGAGGCGTTCGACGTCAACCCCGATCTGTTGCCTACCGAGCATGCGGAGCGACATCGCCAGCTCGGCGCGCGCGCGATCGCGGACTACGTGGCTGGAATGACGGATCGGTATGCGATCAGGGAGCATCGACGGCTTTTCGTGGTCGAGGAATAAAAAAGGCCGACGTTCGCGTCGGCCTTTTCACTGCTCAATGACAATTCGCAAGCCGTCTGCTGTCAGAACGAGTATGCCGATCCTGGCAAGAGACACGGCGGCCCGATGTCGGTGACCGACGCCGGCAGGCGGAAGATGATCTGACCCTTGGTCTCCGTTCCCTGCACGAAGGTCCGTGCCGTGATTCGATCAATGATGTATAGCGCGCTCGCCTTCGTATAGGTCAGGTTGAACGTGGCCGTGCCGCTCGAATTGGTCGTGACGGTGGCAGGCAACGAGCCGGATGCCGAGTTGGCCGGCGTCAACTGACCATCGATCGTGCCGCCGGTCACCGCGTTGCGAGCCGGATAGGTCAGTCGCACACCGTCTTCGCCGGTGTCCAGGGAAAGGTTTTCGAACTTCGTCGGGTCGCTCGGGAATACGTCGTCCTCGTTGAAGTAGTCCTTCGCCGGATCGTAGTTGCAAGCGGCCGTGGTCGAGCCGATCGAGGTCGGGTTGAATGCGATCGGCCATGTGCTGAGGCTGACGGACGCATTGGCGACGGGGTTGCCGTTGGCGTCAGCGACCAGCACCGACATCGGCAGGATGTAGAGCGTGTTGCCGGTATCGGACGACACGGTGGTGGAACGCCCGATCGTCACCGATCCCGCGGTGCCGCCGATGACGACCGCCGCGTCCGCGCCGGAAGGCGACGTGCTGGTGGCAATGGTCGTCCCGACGACCGTGGCACGGATGGTCACACCCGATGCGGTCGAAGGCAACGATCCCGAGGTGAACGTCGCGACGGCCTGCCCGAGCGCGACGGACGAGGTCGCGATGGCTGCCGTCGTACTGACGACCGGCGAGACCGATTCGCCACCTCCGGTCGGATTGAGGATGCTGAAACCTACGGCGACATTGCCGACGGGGTTTCCACTCAAATCAAATACCGAGGCGACCAATGTCGACGTCCCCGTGGTACCCCCGCGCGATTGAGCGACCACGCTGGGGCTAGACTGCAACGTGACCCGATAGGCCGCGGTGGCAGGCGCCGTAAACGAGATCAGCCGACTGCTGTTGGTGCCCTGCGCTGCCGCGTCATAGACGAAAACATTGGCGACACCGGAAGCATTCGCGGTCAGCTTCGCCGAAACCGTCCCGCCGCTCACGGCCTTCGTGACGCTCGTCATGCCGGTGGTGTCCCAGGTGCCGAGTGTCGTGACGAACGTCACGCTGGTGGTCGGGGAGGGCGCCGTGACGATGATCGGCAGCGACGTTCCGATCGTGCCGGTCGCCGGGTTGGCGGTCGGAGACGTGATCTGAAATGCGACCGACGCTCCGCTGATGGTCAATGTGACAGTACGAGTCACGCCGACCGACGTCACGGTCAAGGTAACCGTTCCGGCGCCGGTCGGCGTGACGGTCGTGGTGAAGGTACCGGTCGAGTCGGTTGTCCCGCTGGCGGCTCCCAGCGTGACCACGCCCGTGCCGCTGGGCGCGATGGTGACGGCCTGGGCGCCCAGGACGGCGCCGGCGCCGCTCGCATCGACGATGGTCAACGTGGCGGGCGAACTGCCCACGACGAGCGATGTCGCGGACGAGGTGACGGTGACCGTCGCCCCGGCGATGACGATGGGAATCTGCGTGGTCTTGCCGCTGGCCGTCGCGGTGATCGTGGCGGTCCGAGTGGCTGGATTCGTCGTACCGGACGAGAACGTGACGGTCGCCTTTCCCGTCGAGTCCGTGACCGCAGAACCCACGCTCAGCACGCCCGTGCTCGCCGAGAAAGTGACCGTTACACCGGGCAGGGCGGCGTTGGAGCCGTCGAGCACGATCGCCGAGATGGTCGAGGTGGTGCTGTTGTCCGACGCGACGGTCGTCGCCGAGGCGCTGAGACTGACGAGCGCGACCGTCGCTCCGGTGGTGATGCCCGTCGACGTGTAGCCGAACACGTTGCTCGTGATGGTCGCGCCGCTGACGGTTGCCGTCGCCGTGACGGAGTCGGCGCCGGATTGCACGCCGGCATTGAGCGTGATCGTCGCATTGCCGTTCGCATCGGTCAGCGCCGTTCCGCTGACGGGCGCGAAGGTGCCGAACGTCGTTCCGGTCGTGGCGAACGTGACGACCACCCCCGACAACGCCGTGCCCGTCCCACTCTTGAGCGACGCGGTCAGGGTCGCGGCGGTTGCCGCCGACACGGCGGTCGTCGATCCGGTGAGCGTCAATGTCGGCGATGCCGCAACTGGTGTCGTCGTCGTACCCGTCGTCGTCGTCGACGATCCCGATCCCCCACCACCACAAGCCGCCAACAACAACACCCAGGCGATGGCAAAGAAATACGACATCGAACGCGACGAAATGATCTTCAACATGAACTCCCCAACGACGAATGGAATGGCGAACGGAACGGCAGCACGATTACGTTAGGCTTCGCGGGTCTCTTTCGATCTCACGATCAGGCGCGATTATTCGATTCAAATTAAGCCTTTGCCGCATTACATTAGAGCCTAGCTTTCAGTGTCAGGCAATTGCGGTAGGCGCTTTGGGGATGCGCGTCGCGCGGGTGTTGCGCGCATGCGTCGCGGTCCGGGAAGTTATCCTTAGACGCTTCTGGGTTTGGATCGAAAGGGACGCTTCGGCACCATCGCGCCGAGTTGCGTGTCGACCGCCGCTCCCACCGACGCTCGTTCCACGGGCGGTCGTTTCGCTGTCTTCCGGACTAGCCATGGCTCGCCTGCCGCGTCTGCACGCCCCGCACGCCATCCAGTACCTCGTGCAGCGCGCAACGCCGGGGCGCACGCTATTCATCGATGCGGATGACGTCGTCTCGTTCATTCGGCTGCTGGCATCGGCCTGTCGTCAACATGGCTTCGCGCTGCATGCCTATGCGCTGACGCCGTCCGAAGTCCACCTGCTCGGCACGCCAGCCGGCCCGGAATCTTCTGGCGACGTCCTCCAGGCGATCGGACGTGCGTTCGTGCCGGGCATCAACCGCAAAGCGGATCGCACGGGCGCGCTGTGGGAACGTCGCTATCGCTCGACGATCGTCGATCCTGAACTGGTACTGCAGGTGATGCGCGTCGTCGAGGCGCACGCGGTCGAGGCCGGGGGTGGCATGGGCCCGCCGTCGAGTAGCCGGGCCCACCACATCGGCATTCGTCAGGACGCGTTCCTGACCGATCACGCCTGTTATTGGGCGCTGAGCGATGCGCCGTTCGAGCGGCAGGCGATCTACCGGGATTGGTCGGCCTCGGCGCCGGAGCCCGCATTCGTCGCGCGCGTCCGTCATGCGGTCGAGTACGGCTGGGCGCTGGGGTCCGAGGCGTTTCTCGCGTCCCTCGACCAGACCGCCAATCGACGCGCACTACCCTTGAAGCGGGGACGGCCTCGAAAACAGAGCGTGGACATCGAGGTGTCCCCAATTAAATAACTTATCGAATCACTCTCAGAACAAAAGGGGTCAGACCCCCAATGTTCGTCTTGTGTCGTGTGCTGCGGTGCATTAGAGTCGCGCTTTGCCGCGTCCTTGTTCTCTTTCAGAGCGCCTTCCATGCCGAATCTTTCGCCTCCACCCGACGTTGACGATCTTCAACCCGGCACTGCCGTGCGCCTCGACGACGCGCTACGGCTCGCGTCCGAAGACGGTCTCTACCAGCCGGCGCTCGAACATGATGCGTGCGGCGTCGGTTTCGTCGCCCACATCCGCGGTCACAAGAGCCATTCGATCGTCGAGCAGGGTCTGCTGATCCTCAAGAATCTCGATCATCGCGGCGCCGTGGGCGCGGACCCGTTGATGGGCGACGGCGCCGGCGTGCTGATCCAGATCCCGGACGCGGTGCTCCGCGAGGAGATGGCGCTGCAGGGCGTCATCTTGCCGCCGGTGGGCGAATACGGCGTCGGCATGGTCTTCCTGCCGAAGGAGCACGCGTCGCGGATGGCGTGCGAGCAGGAGCTGGAGCGGGCGGTACGCGCCTGCGGACAGGTGCTGCTCGGCTGGCGCGACGTGCCCATCGACGAAAGCATGCCGATGTCGCCCGCCGTCAGGGCCACCGAGCCGGTGATTCGCCAGATGTTCATCGGGCGCGGTGCCGAGGTCATGGTCACCGATGCGCTCGAACGCAAGCTCTACATCATCCGCAAGGCGGCGGGTCACGCGATCCAAGCGCTGAAGCTCAAGCACGGCAAGGAGTTCTTCGTGCCGTCGATGTCGGCGCGGACCGTGGTCTACAAGGGCTTGCTGCTGGCCGATCAGGTCGGCGTCTACTACAAGGACCTGTCCGATCCGCGCACGGTCTCGGCCATCGCGCTGGCTCACCAGAGATTCTCGACCAACACCTTCCCGAGCTGGGAGCTCGCACACCCGTACCGGATGGTCGCGCACAACGGCGAGATCAACACCGTCAAGGGCAACGTCAACTGGATCAACGCGCGCCAGCAGGCCATCTCGTCGCCGGTGCTCGGCAAGGATCTCGACAAGATCTGGCCGCTGATCTATCCGGGGCAGTCGGACACCGCGTCGTTCGACAACTGTCTCGAGATGCTGGTCATGGGCGGCTACTCGCTGGCCCACGCGATGATGATGATGATTCCCGAGGCGTGGGAGCAGCATGCATTGATGGACGAGAACCGGCGTGCGTTCTACGAGTACCACGCCGCGATGATGGAGCCGTGGGACGGGCCGGCGG
>CAZZWS010000009.1:19253-38945 GCA_964657795.1 Beijerinckiaceae bacterium | reverse complement strand
AAGCGCAACGACGCGTTGAGGTCCGCCCTGGCGAAGTCGCCGAAGTCGTGCGGGTCGACGTGTGCGAGCTTGCCGGCGATCTCGAACGGCCGGTCGTTGGCGAGAGCGAGCTTCGCCGTCGCGTCGACGTGGCTGCCGCCCACCGTGACCTCGGCGGTGGTCAGCGTGAGGGTCTGGTTCGCGAACGAGCCCGTCGCCGCGACGCGACGACCGGTGTCGGTCAGCGTCGTGGCGAACGCGGTCGCGCCGCCGTGTTGCGAGACCGCGATCGGGCCGGCGAAGCGCGTCGGGATCAACGTGGTCTGGATCGCCTTGAGGTCGAGACGCGCGACCGCGCCGTCGAACGTGAGGCCACCGTCGTCCGCCGGCGCGCCGGACAGGCCGTAGCGGCCATGACCTTCGAGCGACCCGCCGGCGCCGAGGTCGGCACGCAGCCGATCGACGACGATCGCCAGCGAATCGCCGTGCAGCGCGGCTTCGAGCGCGACGACCGGGATGCGGCCGCGATCGACGGGACCCGGCGTGGCGTTGGCGATGCGCAGCGTGCCGTCGAACGGATTCGTGCCGGCACCGGACGTCGGGCCGGCCACCGGCGTGATCGTCGCGTCGACCGTGATATCGGCGTCGGGCAACGTGTCCTTCCAGCGCTTCGGCGAGAAGCCGGCCGCGTGCAGCGTGGCGCGGTCGACCGGCTGGTCCCTGAACGGCAGGACGCGAGCATCGACGTGACCCGCCAGCGGCGCGTGGGTCGGATCGGAGACCGTGAAGTCGGAAGACAGGGCGAGGTCGGCGAGCTCGCCGCGCACGACCAGCGGCGCGCGGTACGGGACGTCGTCGACGGTGCCGCTGGCGGTCACGGTCGCGTCGATCGTGAAGGGTCGTTTCGCATCGAGCTTCGCGTTGGCTTCCGCCCGACCCCAGGGCGTCTGGATCGCGAGACGATCGATCGTCCAGCGCGACACGCCTCCTTCGTCGCCGTAACGTCCGACGAGGTCGGCCGGCCCGAGCAACGTCGTCCGATCGCCCGTGACCAGCGCGATGGCACCGAGGTGGACGGCATCGAACCGCAACGCATCGAGGTGCAGCGCCGACGGCAGTGCGAGCGTTTCCGGTTCGCTGGTCGGCTCGGTGGACTTCGCGATCGTCTCGATCGTCAGCTTCGCGGCGTGCGCATCCTGAATCGTGAAACGCCGCGCGAACGGTTCGAGGTGATAGCGCACCGTGCCGTCGTCGACGGTGATGACCTGCGTCTTCGAGCGGAAGACCAGTCGCTTGAACGCGATGCGGTCGTAGAGCGAGCCGGTGACGCCATCGATCGTCAGCTGGCCGCCGAGCGCCTTCTCGCCTTCGGACGCGATCCGCTGCAGCGTCGTCTCGCGTCCCAGCAGCCAGAAGCCGGTGACGCCGACGACCACGATCAGGCCCATCAGACCCGCCAGCGTCCAGCCGACGACGCGCAACATGCGCCGTGCGCGGGAGTGCTGCGATGGAGGGACGACGTCCGCCTGCGACTCGTCGCTCATCAGAAGCTCACGCCGAGCGCGAAGTGGATGCGCGTCGAGCCGTTGCTGATGCCGTGCGCGACGTCGAGGTCGAGCGTGCCGACCGGACTGCGCCAGCGCACGCCGAGCCCGTAGCCCACGACCGGCGAGAGGTCGGGCAACAAGTTGCCCGCGTTGCCGGCATCGACGAAGCCGGCGACGCCCCACTGCGGGTACCACGGCGCGAGCCAGTGATCGATCTCGAGCGTGCCGGTCGTCACGTAGCGACCGCCGACGATGGCGTCGCCTACGGGCACGCCGAGGCTCTGGTAGCCATAGCCACGTACGGAGCCGAGGCCACCGGCTCGAAACAACAGCGATGTCGGCATGCTGACCGGGTCGTGCGCCAGCACCGCCCCGACCTCGCCGCGCACGATCAGCGTGTCGTTCTTCGTGATCGGCATGAAGCGGATCGCCTTGCCGTAGAGCCTCGCGAACGGCAAGCCGTTGGTGAGGCGGACGCCGACCCCGACCTGCGCCGACGCGAGATAGCCGGTGGTCGGCGTCAGGAGGTTGTCGGTCCGCCTGAGCGAGATGCCGTAGGTCGGACCCAGGGTCTGCGCCGTCGTGTCCGGCAACGCATCGATGCTGCGGCGCTCGAAGATGTAATCGACGGACGTGAACTGCTCGGTGTCGCCCGGACCCCAGGTCCGCTTGCCGGACAACGTGCCCCCGCGGGTCACTTCGTTCTGCACGTTGGTCCGCGTGACGGCCGATGCGACGGAATAGCGGTCGCCGTTCGCCGCGGTCGGGAACAGGAGATTCGCGCCGAGCGTCTGGTTGAGCCGGTCGAACGCGAACGTCGTGCGCAGTTGCTCCGCGCCGCCCAGGAAGTCGATGACGTTGTAGCTCGCCGTCGCGTGCGGCCCCGCGTTGCTCGACGCGCCGAGCCCGAGCGAGACGGTCTGCGACTTGTTCTCTGCGACGGACACGCGCACGGGCAACGTGACCTCGGGCGGCAGCGGGGAGGCGGGTCCGGTGTTCGAGTCGGCACCCGCATCGTCCGGCTTGACGACCACGAACGGCGAGCGCGGGTCCGAGCCGGGATCGGCGTCTGCGTCGATGCTGACGTCGACTCGCGAGAAGTAGCCGCTGTTGGACAGCTTCTGCTGGAAGTCGAACAGCTTCTGCTGCGAATAGAGATCGCCGATGACGATCGGATTGATGTTGCGGATGGTCGCCGGCGGATAGCGATCGAGCCCGGAGATCTGCAGCGGACCGAAGCGCACGGCGGGGCCGCTCGCGACCACGACCGTCAGCCTGGCGGTGTCGGATCGGACGTCGATCTGCGCCTCGCTGCGCGTCAGCGTGGCGAACGGATAGGTCTGGATGAGCAGCGCCTGCAGCAGCTTCCGCTTGTTCGCTTCCCAGTCCGCCTGCTTGAACACGTCGCCCACTCGAAGCGACCACGCCGCGCGCAGCGCGTCGCGGTCGGGCAACTGCGTCGCAGGCGCCTTCTCGATCGGCCCGATGACCGAGAGCTCGACGCTGGACACGTGCGTGACCGCATTCGGCGTGACCGTGTAGCGCGCGATCCACTGGCCGCCCTCTTCCTTCAGATCGGCGACGATCGTCGGCGTGAAATAACCCTGCGTCGTGACGAGTTGCGCGACCTCGTCCTTGCCTTCGTCGAACAGGCGATGCAGACGGCCGGCGTCGATGCAGCCCTTCTTGCCGGCTTCCCCGCCGTAGGTCGAGAGACCGAGATTGCCCTGGATCAACGCCTTCAGGTCTCCGGGGGCGTCGACGACGACCTCGTAGCGGACCATGTCGGGCGCCACGTCCTCGCGCGGATCAGCGGCGTTGGACCGGGTCGGCGTCGCGCACGCCGCTGCGGACGCCTGTGAAACCAAGCCACAGGCGAGCGCGCAAAACGCCATCACGGTCAGCGTGGCGCATATGCGCCTCCGGGCGGCGACGCGCCGCTCCTGCTGCGAAGACCATCGACTCACCGACGCTGCCCCTGAATCAATGCGAGGAGGCTTCGGCACGTCGGGATGTCATGGCGGCGCCGGCCTGCGACATCGCCGCCATCTCGAACGGTTGCAGGGTCTCGGTGCTGTCGACCGCGAGGCTGGTCCTGCGCGGCGCGTACGCGGAGATCAGTGCGCACGCCACCGACGACGCGTAGGGAATGGACTGCGTGGCGAGGATGCCGATCCACAGCAGGCTCTCGTATTGGGTCGGCATCAACGTCATCACGCCGATGGCGGCGACGATGATCGCCACCAGCATCAGGCCCTCTTCGCGAACCGCGCCGACCCATGCGAACGCAGAGCGCTTCTTGCCGGCCTGCCAGCTCTTCGGCGTGACGACGAACGTGCCCTTCTTCTGCACGAGCCCGGCGATGATGCCGCGCGCGATGGCGTGCGACAGCGCCATCGACGCGATCGAGGCGCCGATGACGTCGCGCCATCCGCACGGCACGCGTGCCCGATACAGCGACGGACCGAAGTAGGCCTTGAGCACGAAGAAGCCGAGCACCGGGATCACGAAGAGATCCAGCGGCAGGCTGAAGTTCTCGGGGTTCAGCAGCATGCCGACGGTCCAGCCGAGCGACGCCAGCGTGAAGAAGAGGTGCAGCGCGTCGGCGAACCACGAGAACCAGCCGGTCAGGAAATGGAAGCGTTGCCCCGGGGTCAGGCCGGGTGGACGCGGCGTGCCGGACGACCAGGACTGCTTGTCCTGGCGCCCCCACAGCCAGTTCCAGCGGCGCTTCAGGATCTGCATCGCGCCGAAGGCCCAGCGGAAGCGCTGCGACTTGTAGCCCGAGAAGTTGGACGGCGTGAGACCGCGACCGAGCACCTCGTCGATGTAGCGCGTCTCCCAGCCGGCGTTCATCAGCCTCAGGCCGAGTTCGGCGTCTTCGCAGATGCACCACTCGGACCAGCCGCCGGTGTCGACCAGCGCGTGCTTGCGTACCAGCGTCATCGTGCCGTGCTGGATGATCGCGTCGCGTTCGTTGCGGTGATGCATGCCGATGCGGAAGAAACCGTCGTACTCCCAGTTGGCCATGCGCTGGAACGCGTTGTGCTGCCAGTCGCGATGCGCCTGCGGGCATTGCACGACCGCGACGCGGGGCGCCTCGAAGTGCGCGTACAGCATGCGCAGCCAGTCGGGATCGACGACGTAGTCCGCATCGACGACGCCCACCACCGCGGCGCGCGGATCGGTTTCGCGCAGCGCGAAATTGAGGGCGCCCGCCTTGAAGCCGGGCCAGTTGTCGAGATGGAAGAAGCGGAAACGCGGTCGCATGGCGTCGGGGCCGAAGCTCCCAGCAAGGTGCTCCTCGAGCCGCTCGACGTAGCGCTGGACCGGCTTCCACACGTCCTCGTTCTTCGTGTTGTTGTCGATCACCAGCACTTCGAAGTCGCGATAGTGCATGCGCGCCAGGCTCGCCAGCGTCTGGATCACCATCTCCGGCGGCTCGTTGTGGCACGGCAGGTGGATCGACACGCACGGCTCCACCGCGTCGAGCGAAGGCCGCTCGGGCCGGAAGTGGCGCTGCCAGTGCTTCTGCCAGACGACCTCGGTGAACTCGAACGCGTTGGCCAGCAGGATGGACAGCATCGCCCCGAGGGCCGGCAGCAGCAGCGCCAGCATCGTCCAGTCGAGCGTATTGAGATAGAACTCGAACGGCAACGTGACCAGCCAGACGATCAGCGTCATCGCGGCCTGGATGACGAGGCCGAAGAACAGGCGACCGCCGAAGCGGAAGCGCGCGAACGCGATGCAGAACGCGATGATCGGAAAGAGCGCGAGGAAGAAAGCCGCGGTCGCCTTGCGGGGCCATGCCGGATCCGACACGACCGGTCCGTCCAGCGAGAACTTGGGTTCGCGGTTCGAATTGAAGATGCCCCAGTAGGCGCCGGTCCGGCCTTCGGTGGCGCGCTTCCACGGCTGGTCGATCGCCTCCATCAGGTAGTAGTCGTTGATGCCTTCCTTCTTGGCGCGCGCGAGGAATTCGCGGATGAACTGCGCCTCGTCCTTCACGGACGCGGTCGAGTACGTGATGGGGTCGAGCGGGTTGAGCGTCTTGATCGGCACCCGACTGCCGCCGGAAGGCCAGCCGACCTCGCCGATGACGATCTTCTTGTTCGGATACTCGCGCTTCATCTCCTCGTAGCGCCGGATCACGTGACCCACCGCCGCTTCGCGCGGGACGCCTTCCCAGTAAGGCAACAGGTGGACCGTGATGAAGTCGACATGACGCGCGAGTTCGTGCATCTCCTTCTTGTGCTCGCTGCTGCCGGTCAGCCAGACGTCCCACGATTCGGCCGTCGAGACCGGCACGCGCGCACGCTTCCTGACGATGTCGACATAACCGATCAGCTGCTTCACCGAGAGATCGCCGCGCAGCAAGGTCTCGTTGCCGACCATCACGCGATCGACGTTGTCGTAGACGCGCATCGACGCGATCAGCGACTTGAGCTGCTCGTCGTTCTCCGCCAGGTCGCGCGACAGCCAGGCGCCCTCGGTGACGGTCATGCCGTGCTTCTTCGCGAGGCGGGGAACCGCGTCGACGTCGCCGGTCGTGTAGTCGCGCGCGCTGTACGTGCGCAGTCGCTGCGAGAACTTCGACAGCGTCGCGATATCGTCGTCGAGCTCCTGCTCGGTCGGGTAATGCGGATCGGGCGGCAGCGGCGACTGACCGAGACGGAAGCCGTTGTACGCGAAACCGCCGACCGGTCCGCTCCAGCCGGCCGACACGGGCGGCTTGTTGAGCCACGACCAGAACGCCCAGTTGGCGGCAGCGATCAGGAGCGCCACGAAGAGCGCGGCGACGGCGACGCGCGCCGTGAGACCCCGGCCCCGGCGTCGCCGCTCGAAGGGCTGCGGTCCTTCGGGGTTCGGCGGCGGAACGTCCGGCGGGACCGCACCCGGCGATGCGTGGCGGCTCTCCGTAGAGCCGGGGTGTTCATCGATACGCAATGACGATCGTCCTGGAAGTGCGGCGGGTCGGACCCTGTGGATAGACGACAGAAGGGCGGCGACGACCTAGCTGACGAAGCCCGCCACGGCGGAAACGAACGTGGCGCGGGACGTGGCGCCGATCGAGACGTGCACGTCCGGACCAACCCGCAAAGGCCCGTGCATGTTAGCGCACGCCGCATCGGGCGACGTCGCCTGGCCCGTCGACCACGGGATCGTCGCCCGACAACCATCACGTGTCGGCCGATTGGCAACGGTCGAGGACCGATGGGAAGGGTTTGGGTTATCCTCCAAATCTGCCTGCCGCCCTCGCAAACCATCGCCATCCGCCGCGGCCTGGACCTTTCATGACGGCTACTCCCCCATCGCGAAGCGCCTCGGGCGCCGCGAACTCCGCAGCGCCGCTGATCTTCGGGCCCTACCGAACCATCGAGAAGGTGGGGGCCGGCGCCACCGCGACCGTCTATCGGGCGGTCCACAGCACGACGGGCCAGATCGTCGCGTTGAAAGTGATCCTCTTCAACCAGTCCAACGCGAAGCTCAGCCGGCGGCTCAAGAAGCTGTTCGCGACCGAAGCCGCGCTGGCGATGAAGATCAAGCATCCCAACGTCGTCTCGATCTACGAAGCCGACATCGAAGAGAAGTTCGCGTACATCGCGATGGAGTTCATCTCCGGCGTGGCGCTGCGCGAACACTGCAGCTTCGACAAGCTGCTGCCGCCCCACAAGGTCGTCGAGATCGTCTTCAAGTGCGCGATGGCGCTCGACTTCTCGGCGCGGATGGGCGTGGTCCATCGCGACATCAAGCCCGACAACATCATGCTGGGCAGCGACGACGTCGTGAAGATCACCGACTTCGGCCTCGCGCTCGACATGAAGAAGAAGAGCGACTCCGACTCCACCTTCATCATGGGCGTCGGCTCGCCGGCGTACATGTCGCCCGAGCAGATCAAGGACTATCCGCTCAACGGCCAGACCGACCTCTACTCGTTGGGGACGGTGATGTTCGAACTATTGACGGGTCGTCAACCATTCCGCGCCAAGAACCGCGCGTCGTTGATGTACAAGATCATCAACATGGACCCCGAGGCGGTCAGCACGCTGAACCCGTCGGTGCCCGACACGTTCGACCCGATCATCAAGCGCACGCTCGAGAAGGACCTGTACACCCGCTACCGCACCGGCGCGCAGCTCGCGCAGGATCTGTCGAGCGCCAAGTTCCAGATCCTCGACGACGCCGATTCCGTTCGGCTCACGCGGCGCTTCAAGGTGCTGCGCCAGAACGCGGCCTTCACGGACTTCGAGAACGACGAGATCTGGGAGATCCTGCGCATCTCGCACTGGCGCGTCGTCCACGAATCGCGTCCGCTGATGGTCGAAGGCGAGGAAGGCGGCAACTTCGGCGTCATCATCGACGGCGAGGTCGAGGTGTCGCTGAAGGGCCGGCAGCTCGCGATCTACGGCCCCGGCCAGCTGATCGGCGAACTGGCGTTTCTCTCGACCGAGCGCTCGCGGCGCAACTCGACCGTGGTGGCGATGGTCGACACCACCTATCTCGAAGTCAACGCCGCGGCCTACGCGCTGGCCAGCGAGGAATGTCAGTACCACTTCAAGGCGCTCGTCGTGAGCACGCTGATGCGACGCACCGAGGAGATCAACGAAAAGCTGATCGAGGCGGCGCCCGGCGTGCGCACGAGCATGCGCGAAGACAGCGAGTTCGGCTTCGGACTCGTGCCGATGGGCGCGGAGTTCGGTTCGGCGGACGACTCGGGTGCGGCCGCGGCGGCCAACATCTACCAGCCACGCGGCGCACCGGCGGCCGTCATCGGCAACCGCGCGGGCTTCGCGGCCACGCCGCCCTCGCCGGCGCCGCAGGCGCCCCGCCCCGCGGCGCCGGTTCACATACCCGCACCCAGGCAGAAGCCGATGACCGAGATCCTGTTCGGCTCCGACGGCGGTCTGCGGCTCCTGGAAGAAAAGGCGCAGGCGCCGGAAGAGCCCAAGCCACGCGCCGCACCCTGACGCGTCGGGGCAGCCCAATCGCCGGGGTCGCAGGCCACGATGCGTTTGTGGCAGCCGCGGTCTGCCGCTACAATCGCCCGTCGATCAGGAGAGCGTTGCCGTCCCGCGTGGCGATTCATCGCGCGCGACGGCGACCGCCGAAGGCGCAACTCCCATAACCGCTCAGGCACAGGTCGCGCGTCGAATGCGCGACTTCGAGGACTGATCGCACGGCTTGACCAATCTGGAGAGCGATGACGTCCGGTACATCGGACGGGCATCCACCGAAGGGGCACGCGGCGTTCGCGCCGTAATCTCTCAGGTACCAAGGACAGAGGGAAAGGTATTTGCGTCCGCCTGCGCGGTCCCGCCCTTTCGAACTTCGAGCCATGTCCTCAGCCCCCTCCCCCGCCGCCGTCGTTTCGCCGAAACTGAAGCAGACCGCGCTCCACGCGCTGCATCTCGAACTCGGCGCCCGCATGGTGCCGTTCGCCGGCTATGCGATGCCGGTCCAGTATCCGCGCGGCGTGCTGCAGGAACATCGGCAAACGCGCCAGTCCGCCGGCCTCTTCGATGTCTCGCACATGGGCCAGCTCAAGCTGATCGGTCCGGGCGCCGCGGCCGGTCTCGAGACGCTCGTGCCGATGGACATCGTCGGCCTCGGCCCGCATCAGCAGCGCTATGCCCTCTTCACCGGACCCGACGGCGGCATCCTCGACGACCTGATGGTCACGCACGGCGGCGACCATCTGTTCGTCGTCGTCAACGCATCGTGCAAGGAACAGGACACGGCCCACCTGCGCGCCGAACTCGGCGGCCCCGGCGGTCCCGAATGCGACATCGTCGAACTCGACGACCACGCGCTGCTCGCGCTGCAGGGGCCGGCCGCCGTCGACGCCATGAAGCGGCTGTGTCCGGACGTCGACTTCGCGACGTGGACCTTCATGACCGCGCGCGACATCGCCATCGACGGCATCGCCTGCTTCGTCACGCGCTCCGGCTACACCGGCGAGGACGGCTTCGAGATCTCGGTCGAGAATCGCGAGGCCGAGGCGCTCGCACGGTCGTTGCTCGCGCAACCGGAGGTCGCGCCGATCGGCCTCGGCGCCCGCGACTCGCTGCGGCTCGAGGCCGGACTCTGTCTCTACGGCAACGACATCGACACCGCGACGACGCCGATCGAAGGGAGCCTGACCTGGGCCGTCTCGAAGGCGCGCCGGACCGGTGGCGAACGCGCCGGTGGCTTCCCGGGCGCCGAACGCATCCTCGCCCAGCTCGCAGCCGGGACCAATACCGCCGCGGAAGGCGCGATCGCACGCAAGCGGGTCGGCCTGATCGGCGTCGAACGCACCCCGGTCCGCGAACACACGACGTTGGTCGATGCCGACGGCCAGCCCCTCGGTACCGTCACGAGCGGCACGTTCGGGCCCACCGCCGAGCGCGCCGTCGCACTCGGCTACCTCCCGCTGTCGCATGCCGCCGTCGGCACCGAGGTCCACGCGCTGGTCCGCGGCAAGCCGGTGCCGATGCGGGTCGCGCGGACCCCGTTCGTGCCGCATCGCTACTTCCGCGGCTGAAGTCCAACTCCCACCCATCGCAGCGAGGGCTCCCATGACTGTCATGCACTACACCGAAGACCACGAGTGGGTCCGTTCCGAAGCCGACGGCACCGCGACCATCGGCATCACCGATCACGCGCAGGACGCGCTCGGCGACATCGTCTTCATCGAGCTGCCCGAAGTCGATCGGCATTACGCGAAGGGCGACGCCGCGTGCGTCGTCGAATCCGTCAAGGCCGCGGCCGACGTCAAGATGCCGATCGCCGGAACGATCGTCGCGGTCAACGACGCGTTGCCCGACGACCCGTCGAAGGTCAACACCGATCCGCTCAACGATGGCTGGTTCCTGCGCATCCGCCCCGACAGCGCGGCCGACGTCGATGCGCTGCTCGACGATGCCGCCTACGCGGCGCTGGTCCAGTCCTGAGCGACCCATCGCCATGAATACGGTCACCGAACCCCTGCTCTCCGAAGCCGCCGCACTGTCCGCGCCGACCATCCGTCTCGCCGAGCTCGAGGCGCGCGACGCCTTCGTCGGCCGCCACGTCGGCACGTCGCCGGATGACCAGGCACGAATGCTGGACACGCTCGGCTACGCGACCCGCGAGGCGTTGATCGACGCGATCGTGCCGGCCGCGATCCGCAGAACCGTCGCAGGTCCCCAGGCGATGAGCCTGCCCGATGCCGTGCCGGAGGCCGAGGCCCTGCAGCGATTGCAGGCGCTGGCGTCGCAGAACCAGGTGTTCCGCTCGTTCATCGGACAGGGTTACCACGGCTGCTTCACGCCCGGCGTGATCCTGCGCAACGTGCTCGAGAACCCGGCTTGGTACACGGCCTACACGCCGTACCAGCCGGAAATCTCGCAGGGCCGGCTCGAAGCGATCATCAACTTCCAGACGATGGTGTCCGAGCTGACCGGCATGGACATCGCCAACGCATCGATGCTCGACGAGGCGACCGCCGCCGCCGAAGCGATGACGCTGTGCCTGCGGGTCGGCAAGAGCAGGTCGATGACCCTCTTCGTGGCCGACGACGTGCTACCCCAGACGCTCGCCGTCGTCAGGACGCGGGCCGAGCCGCTCGGCATCGCCGTCGTCACCGGTGCGCCGACTTCGAGCGGGGTGAAGGATTGCTTCGCCGTGCTGCTGCAGTACCCCGGCGTCGACGGGTCGGTCGTCGATCACTCCGCACTCGTGTCGGCCGTGCATGCGGCCGGCGGTCTCGTGATCGTCGCCGCCGACCTGCTCGCGTTGACGTTGCTGAAGCCGCCGGGCGAATGGGGCGCCGACGTCGTCGTCGGTACCAGCCAGCGCTTCGGCGTGCCGATGGGCTTCGGTGGTCCGCACGCCGGCTACCTCGCCACGCGCGACGCGTTCAAGCGCAGCATGCCCGGCCGTCTCGTCGGCGTCACCGTCGACGCCAACGGCCACAAGGCCTATCGGCTCGCGCTGCAGACGCGCGAACAGCACATCCGCCGCGAGAAGGCCACGTCCAACATCTGCACGGCGCAGGTGCTGCTGGCCGTCATGGCCGGCATGTACGCGGTGTACCACGGACCCGACGGCCTGGCCGCCATTGCGCGCCGCACGCACCGCCTCGCGACGATCCTCGCGGCCGGCCTCGTCGAGCTCGAGGTCGTCGTCGAGAACCGGACCTGGTTCGATACGCTGACCGTGGCGTGCGACGCGCCGTTCGTCCACGCGGCCGCCGCTGCGCAGGAAGTCAACCTGCGGGTGATCGACGACGGTCGCGCAGGCATCGCGCTCGACGAAACCACGACGCGGGCCGACGTGCAGCGACTTTGGCTGCTGTTCGCGCACGGCCGGTCGCTGCCCGACTTCGACGCGCTCGAAGCCATCACCGGCGACGCGTTGCCGGACGCGCTGGTCCGCACGTCGAGCTATCTCACGCATCCGGTGTTCAACACGCATCACTCCGAGACCGAGATGCTGCGCTACCTGCGCCGTCTCGCCGACAAGGACATCGCCCTCGACCGCGCGATGATCCCGCTCGGCTCGTGCACGATGAAGCTCAACGCGACGTCGGAGATGATCCCGGTCACGTGGCCCGCGTTCGCCCACATCCACCCGTTCGCGCCGGCGTCGCAGACCATCGGCTACCGCGCGATGATCGCGTCGCTCGAAGACATGCTGTGCGCGGCCACCGGCTACGCCGCGATGTCGCTGCAGCCCAATGCCGGATCGCAGGGCGAATACACCGGCCTGCTCGTCATCCGCGCGTACCACGCGTCGCGCGGCGAGTCGCATCGCGACGTCTGCCTGATCCCGTCGTCGGCCCACGGCACCAACCCGGCGTCGGCGCAGATGGTCGGCATGAAGGTCGTCGTCGTCGATTGCGACATCGACGGCAACGTCGATCTCGCCGACCTCGAGGCGAAGGCGTCGGCCCACGCGCACGATCTCGCGGCCGTGATGATCACGTACCCGTCGACGCACGGCGTCTACGAGACCGGCGTGCAGAAGATCTGCGAGATCGTCCATCGCCACGGCGGACAGGTCTACGTCGACGGCGCCAACATGAACGCGATGGTCGGCGTCGCGGCGCCCGGGCACTTCGGCGGCGACGTCTCGCACCTCAACCTGCACAAGACGTTCTGCATCCCGCACGGCGGTGGCGGACCGGGAGTGGGTCCGGTCGGCGTGGGAGCGCACCTCGCGCGGTTCCTGCCGGGTCGCGTACCTCGCGACGGCCAGTCGGAGGACGCCCGGTTTGATGGCGCGGTCGGCGCGGTCTCGGCCGCACCGTTCGGCTCCGCATCCATCCTGCCGATCTCGTGGATGTACATCACGATGATGGGCCGCGCGGGACTCACCGCCGCGACCGAGTCCGCGATCCTGTCGGCCAACTACATCGCCCGCAAGCTCGACGCGCACTTCCCGGTGCTGTATCGCGGCGATCACGGCCTCGTCGCGCACGAATGCATCATCGACCTGCGGCCGATCAAGGAAACCAGCGGCATCACGGTCGACGACGTCGCGAAGCGGCTGATGGACTATGGCTTCCACGCGCCGACGATGAGCTTCCCGGTCGCCGGCACGCTGATGATCGAGCCGACCGAGTCCGAGCCTCTGGTCGAGATCGATCGCTTCATCGCCGCGATGGTCGCGATCCGCGACGAGATCCGCGCCGTCGAGGAGGGCCGCAGCGACCGCGACGACAACGTGCTGAGGAATGCGCCGCACACGGCCGAGTCGCTGCTGTCGACGGACTGGGATCATCCCTACTCGCGCGAGGCGGCGGCCTATCCGACGAAGAGCCTGCGCGCCGGCAAGTACTGGCCGCCGGTGGGTCGCGCGGATCATGTCTACGGCGATCGCAACCTGTTCTGCGGCTGCATTCCGATCGACGCATACACGGACGAGGTCGTCAGGAACTGAAGGGGCGCTCCAGGCGCGGCGTGACCGTTCGATGCGTGGCGGTCATCGCCGCGTCATGTCGACGAGGAAGACTCCGGCCCTCGCCTTTTCGGAGTCCGTCGATGACGTCTTGCCCGCACGCGCTTCACGCTCGTCCGTTTCGCCGTAATCTCTCGTCGCACCTGCAGCGTTCACTCCTCGCGCTCGCCGCGATCACCGCGGGACTCGGCGTCCTCACACCGGCGCTCGCGCAGACCAGCCTCTACCTCGGCAGCAAGACGACCTACGCGCCGCAGCAGGACCCGTCGACCTACGAGGCGCCACCCATCGGCTTCTCGACGATCTATACCGAACTCGTCGCGCGTCACGGCTCGCGCGGACTCTCCAGCGCGTCCAGCGACATCGCGATGTACAACATGTGGACGCAGGCGCAGGCCACCAGCAGCCTCACCAAGCTCGGCGCGCGTCTCGGCCCGGACCTGCAACGCGTGACGCGCGCCAATGCGCTGCTCGGTTATGCCGTGCCGGGTATCACCACGCCGGGTTACGGCAACCTGACGCAGGTGGGGATCGCCGAGCATCAGCAGCTTGCGATACGACTCGTGTCGCGCACGGCGCCGTTGCTGGCCAACGCCGCGACCGCAAACGCGCCGCGCCAGGTCGTGGTGTCGACCTCGGGCGTCAACCGCGCCGTCGACAGCAGCAACTTCTTCACGCAGTCGCTGATCGCGACGATCCCCGCGTTGTCGCCGCAGATCGTCAGGACCGCGCCGCTGACCGCGTATCCGGTCACGGCGCCGGTCGCACAGGCGGCAGGCGTCAACCGCTTCCAGCTCTACTTCCACAAGCTGGCGCCTGCCACCGACCTCCCCGCGACGAACGACGCGTACTACCCGGTCTACCAGAACAGCCGCGCCTATCAGACGTACCTGGCTTCCAACGCGACGATGATCGCGAAGGTCAACGGCATCGTCTACGACAGCGATTCCAGGGCCGCGGCGCGCGCGGCGTTGCTGACGATCTTCACGCCCGCGTTCGTCAACGCGCTGGATGCCGGCACGTCGAGCTACGCCAACACCGGTTCGTACACGTTCACGTCCGACGACGGTCGCTACACGACAACCATCACCGGCGACGGTGCGACGAAGCTCGCCAATCTCGTCGACGCCGCCAACGCGCTGTACGCGGTCTATGCGATCACGCCGGCGATGGTCAACGAAGTGCCGGTCAATATCGGCAAGTACATCCCCGACGCGTCGCTGCAGACGCTCGCCTATCTGTCCGACGTGCAGGACTTCTATCAGAAGGGTCCCGGCATCGCGGAGGCCGGCCCGATCAATTCGGCGATGGGTCAGGCTCTGCTCGACGACTTCTTCCGCGAGGTCGACGCCGTTGCCGCCGGCGACCTGTCGCACGCCGCCAAGCTGCGCTTCACGCACGCCGAGATCATCATCCCGTTCGCGACGCTGCTGCGGCTGCCGTCGGCCTCGACACCGGCCCCCGCCGCAAGCGACTACACCTACGCCGGCAACGCGTGGCGCGGCGAGAACATCGCGCCGCTCGCGGGCAACGTGCAGTGGGACGTGGTCCGCAACTCGTCGGGCACGCTGCTCGTCAAGATGTACTACAACGAGCGCGAGACGGACTTCCCGCCGGCCTGCGAAGCGGCGCGTTATCTGGCCGGCTCGACGAGCCACTATTTTGAATACAGCCGGCTGAAAGCCTGCTACGGCCGTGCATCCTGAGGAAGTCGCAATGATGAAACGCTTCGTGTTCGTGGCATCGATCGCCTTCGCGTCGATCTTCGCGACGATGTTCGCGAGTACGGCCCGGGCCAACCCGAATCTCGTCGTCAACGGCAGCTTCGAACAGGGTCAGGCCGGGCTCGGCAGCTTCGCCGGCTGGACGACCGTGCTCGGCGACGACGGCACCTTCGTCGACAGCAACGGGCAGACCGGCACGCATTACGGTCAGGCTTCGAACGGCCTCTGGTCCGCGTTCTTCGGCTCGACGCGGGCCGACGGCGACGCGTCGATCACGCAGACGTTCCGGACCAACGTCGGCGAGACCTACGTGCTCGGCTTCGACTTCGCGAACGACAACGGCGGCCTGGCCGCGAGCGACGCGTTCACGGCGCTCGTCAACGGCGCGGCGCTGTTCTCGGTCGACAACCTCGCGGCGCAGGACTATGTCCATCGCATGTACAGCTTCGTCGCGACCGGCTCGACCACGAGCCTCGCCTTCCGGGGCTACAACGACAACGGCTACGTCGAACTCGACAACGTCACCGTGGCGGCAGTGCCCGAGCCGGGATCGTTGGCGTTGATCGGCGGCGGCCTGCTCGCACTGGCTTCGCGCCGCAGAGAACCGACGAAGGTGAACCGCCGCTGAACCGCGTGGCGACGACCGTAACGCCCTTGGCGTCGCGGTCGAAGCGTGCATCCGATGACAGCCATCGCTTTTGGAGTGCGTTCCGTCGGCTGCTGATGCCGTCCGGTCAACGTCCGCGGCACTTCATCGCACGCTCGTAGCGGCGACGCGCTCACCGCGACACGATGGACTCCTTCGAACCTCTCGCGGGAGCCGCGGCGATGAACCCTCTGAATCCGATAGCCGATGCGATCAAGGCCGTGACGTTTCCGTTCCACGTGATCTTCGTCGTCGGGCTCTGCTACATCATCAACTGGTTCACGTCACCGGGCCACTGGTGGGCGCAGTGGGTCGCGTTCGGGATGGGCATCGCGCTGCTGTGCGTGTGGGCGCGGGCGCTGCGCGCGATCGTGACGACGGTCGGGCTGGCCGGCGGCGCGTATCTGATCTATCGGTGGTGGCAAGGGCGTTCAGCGCGTGCGACAAATCGGACCGTCGAGACTGGCCATTCTTAAGGCCCTTCTTGCTCGACCAGAGGGAAAGCGCTAGACGGCATGCCTCTCATCGAACGATAGAGCGGAACGGCGATCACGAGCGCGAAGCAACTGAAGCCGTAGTAGCCGCCAAAGAACCGCTGAAGGATGCCGTCGAAGTAAAACGAGGATGCGCTGAAGCCGTGGCCCGCCACGATGCGTGTCCCGTTGTTCAGCACCGGCAGCACGAGGGCGAGAACGAGAATCGAGCGGATCTGATGCCCATTGCGGTAGAGCTGCTTCGACAATGCGCAGAGCCCGACGATGGCGATCATCGTTGCCGTCACGCTCAACCAAACCACGAGCTTGGACTGGCTCCATTCGCCAGACCAGACGGGACAGAACGCGATTGCGCTACCAAAAACCGCGACGACTCCGGCCATGCTTTCAGCGTACTTCTGGAACATCGCCCAGCGCATCTTCATGGCGTCCTCCGTAGTCTCATCGTCTGAATCAAAAGAAGAACCCTCTCACCGGCGGGGGGCCAGCCCCGTGATCGTTACGGCGTCTTGCCCGTCGCTGTGATCTTCGGCGCCGCGTCCACGATCTGCACGAACACCTCGCCGTCCTTCAGCATGCCGAGCTCGTAACGCGCGCGCTCCTCGACCGCGCCGGCGCCTTCCTTCAGATCCTTGACCTCGGCCGCGAGGCGCTCGTTGCGTGCGTCCAGTTCCGCGTTGCTGCGGTTCTGCGCGGCGAGCTGCTGCTCCATCTCGCGCACATGCATCCAGCCGCCCTTGCCGAGCCACAGCGGGAATTGGATCGCGAGCAGCAACGCGATCACGATGATCGGCACGAGACGCATCGCGCGATCCTTCAGGCGACCTACTTGAGGTTGTGGAACGCGCCGCGGCCCGGATACACGGCCACGTCGCCCAGGTCTTCCTCGATGCGCAGCAACTGGTTGTACTTGGCCACGCGATCGGTTCGGCTCATCGAGCCGGTCTTGATCTGCATCGCGTTGGTCCCGACCGCGATGTCGGCGATCGTCGTGTCCTCGGTCTCGCCGGACCGATGGCTGATCACCGACGTGTAGCCCGCGCGCTTGGCCATCTCGATGGCCGCGAACGTCTCGCTCAGCGTGCCGATCTG
The DNA here is from genome assembly GCA_964657795.1 of Beijerinckiaceae bacterium. Classification (GTDB taxonomy): domain Bacteria; phylum Pseudomonadota; class Gammaproteobacteria; order Burkholderiales; family Burkholderiaceae_D; genus CAHJXF01. Next base: position 21,541 of record CAZZWS010000009.1, on the reverse strand, counting down.
GTTGATCTTGATCAGGATGGAATTGGCGACGCCCTGGTCGATGCCCTGCTGCAGGATCTTCGTGTTCGTCACGAACAGGTCGTCGCCGACGAGCTGGACCTTCTTGCCGAGGCGGTCCGTCTGCAGCTTCCAGCCGGCCCAGTCGCCTTCGGCCATGCCGTCCTCGATCGAGATGATCGGGTACTTGTCGCACCAGGTCTCGAGCAGGTCCGTGAAGCCGGCCGCGTCGAGCATCAGGCCCTCGCCGTCGAGCTGGTATTTGCCATCCTTGTAGAACTCGCTGGCCGCGCAGTCGAGGCCGATCGCGATCTGCGTGCCGGCCGTGTAGCCGGCCTTGTCGATCGCGTCGAGGATCAGCTGGATGGCCGCCTCGTGATGCGGCACCGACGGTGCGAAGCCGCCCTCGTCGCCGACCGCCGTGCTCATGCCCTTGTCGCCGATGACCTTCTTCAACGCGTGGAACACCTCGGCGCCCCAGCGCACCGCTTCGCGAAAGGTCGGAGCGCCGATCGGGATGATCATGAACTCCTGCAGGTCGAGATTGTTGTTGGCGTGCGCGCCGCCGTTGATGACGTTCATCATCGGCACCGGCATCGTCAGCGCCGACGTGCCGCCGAAGTAGCGGTAGAGCGGGAGGCCGGTCTCCTCGGCCGCGGCCTTGGCGACGGCCATCGACACGGCCAGCATGGCGTTGGCACCCAGACGCGCCTTGTTGTCGGTGCCGTCGAGGTCGATCAGCGTGCGGTCGAGGAACGCCTGCTCGTTGGCGTCGAGGCCCATCACGGCCTCGGAGATCTCGGTGTTGATGTTCTCGCAGGCTTTCAGCACGCCCTTGCCGCCGTAGCGATGACGGTCTCCCGAAGCGGGGCCGTCACGCAACTCGATGGCCTCGCGCGAGCCGGTCGATGCGCCCGACGGGACCGCCGCGCGGCCGAGCACGCCCGATTCGAGCAGCACGTCGCATTCGACGGTGGGGTTGCCGCGGCTGTCGATGATCTCGCGGCCGATGATGTCTACGATGGCGCTCATGGATTCCCTGTCTCTGTTTGGTTTTTGGAAGCGTCGAAGTCAGACGCCTTCGACGATCAGCATGTTCATGACGGCGGCGCCTTCACGCGCGCTGCGGGCTTTACGATATTCAGCCGAGTCGTAGAACGCCTTCGCCGCGGCCATCGACTCGAACGGGATGACGACGACGCGGCCGGGCTCGCGGCCTTCGAGCGTCTCGGTCCTCCCGCCGCGCACCAGCGGCTCCACGCCGTGCGCCGCGAACGCGGCACTGGAGAGCTTGCGGTACTCGGCGTACTGATCCGGGTTCGTGATTTCGACGTCGGCGATGATGTAGGCGGCCATGTTCTCGATGGTTGGTAAAGAATCTTTACTTCAGCCGTTCAAATCCCGAAGTCGTTTTCCGCGAAGCCCTGTGCCTTGACGAGCCGGTCGATCGCGACCAGCGTCTCCAGCAACTTGCGCATGTGCTTCAGCGGCACCGCGTTGGGTCCGTCGGACATCGCATGTGCGGGGTCGGGATGCGTCTCCATGAAGATGCCGGAGATGCCGACCGCCATCGCCGCGCGCGCCAGCACCGGCACGAACTCGCGCTGGCCACCCGACGTGGCGCCCTGCCCGCCCGGCAGTTGCACCGAGTGGGTGGCGTCGAACACGACCGGGCACTGCGTCTCGCGCATGATCGCGAGCGAGCGCATGTCCGACACCAGGTTGTTGTAGCCGAACGAGACGCCGCGTTCGCAGACCATGATGTTGGTCCCGTCGCCGCCCGCGGCGATGGCCGCGTCGCGTGCCTTGTCGGCGACGTTCTTCATGTCGCCGGGCGCGAGAAACTGGCCCTTCTTGATGTTGACCGGCTTGCCGGCCGACGCGGCCGCGTGGATGAAGTCGGTCTGGCGACACAGGAACGCCGGGGTCTGCAGCACGTCGACCACCGAAGCGACCCTCGCGATCTCGTCGATCGCGTGGATGTCGGTCAGCACCGGCACGCCGAGCTGCTGCTTCACCTCGCCGAGGATCCTGAGTCCCGCGTCCATGCCCGGACCGCGGAAGGACTTGCCCGAACTGCGGTTGGCCTTGTCGAACGACGACTTGTAAATGAACGGGATGCCGAGTTCGGCCGTCATCTCCTTCAACGCGCCCGCGGTATCGAACGCGAGCTGCTGCGATTCGATCACGCAGGGTCCGGCGATCAGGAAGAAGGGATGGCCCAAACCGACATCAAAGCCGCAGAGCTTCATGGGGCGCTTGTCGTCCCCGCGAAGGCGGGGACCCAGTGG
>CAZZWS010000009.1:0-19243 GCA_964657795.1 Beijerinckiaceae bacterium | reverse complement strand
ACGACGGAATGAAACCTTGAGACGGCTGCATGAATACCATCACGTCACGCCGCCTTCTTCATGCGCGTCGCCCGACTCGCCACCGCCGCCTCGATGTACGACTTGAACAGCGGATGCCCGGCCCGCGGCGTCGACGTGAACTCGGGATGGAACTGGACGCCGAAGAACCACGGATGCGCGTTGGGACCGGTCTGCGGCAACTCCATGATCTCGGGCAGCGACTCGGTCGGCGTGTGCGCGCTGATGCGATAGCCCTCGGCTTCCAGCATCGGTGCGAAGTAGTTGTTGACCTCGTAACGATGCCGATGACGCTCGTTGACTTCGGCGCCGTAGATGCGCGAGGCCAGCGTGCCGGGTTCGACCGGGCAGCGCTGCGAACCGAGCCGCATCGTGCCGCCCAGGTCCGAATTCGTCGTGCGCTTCTCGACCTTGCCGTCGCGGTCCTGCCATTCGGTGATGAGAGCGACGACCGGATGCGGCGTATCCGGATCGAACTCGGTGCTGTTGGCGCCGGCGAGGCCGCAGCGGTTGCGGGCGAACTCGATGGTGGCGAGCTGCATGCCGAGACAGATGCCGAGGAACGGGATCTGGCCTTCGCGGGCATGCTGGATGGCCTTGATCTTGCCTTCGGTCCCGCGCACGCCGAAGCCGCCCGGGATCAGGATGGCGTCGACATGATCGAGGCCGGCCGTGCCCTCGGCATCGATGATCTCGGAATCGAGATACTCGATGTTGACCTTCGCGCCGGTGTGGATGCCCGCATGCGTCAGAGCCTCGGTCAGCGACTTGTACGACTCGGTGAGGTCGACGTACTTGCCGACCATGCCGATGGTGACCTCGGACTTCGGATGCTCGAGGCTGGTCACGAGCTTGTCCCACACCGACAGGTCGGCCGGCTTCGCCGTGATGTTGAGACGCTCGCAGACCAGGTCGTCCAGCCCCTGCTCATGCAGCATCGAGGGAATCTTGTAGATCGAGTCGGCGTCCCATACCGAGATCACGCCGTCGAGCGCGACGTTGGAGAACAGCGAGATCTTGGCCCGTTCGTCCTCGGGAATGACGCGGTCCGCGCGGCACAGCAGCGCGTCGGCCTGGATGCCGATCTCGCGCAGCTTCTGCACGCTGTGCTGCGTGGGCTTGGTCTTGAGCTCGCCGGCCGACGCGATGAACGGCACCAGCGTGAGATGCAGGAAGCACGCATAGCCACGGCCGCCCTTCAGGCTCATCTGCCGCGCCGCTTCGAGGAACGGCAGCGACTCGATGTCGCCGACGGTGCCACCGATCTCGACCAGCGCGACATCGGCACCACCGCTCTCCGGGAACGCAGCGGATGCGCCACGCCGGATGAAGTCCTGGATCTCGTTGGTGATGTGCGGGATCACCTGCACGGTCTTGCCGAGATACTCGCCGCGGCGTTCCTTGCGGATCACGCTCTCGTAGATCTGCCCGGTCGTGAAGTTGTTGACCTTGCGCATCTTGGCGCTGATGAAGCGCTCGTAATGGCCGAGGTCGAGGTCGGTCTCCGCGCCGTCTTCGGTGACGAAGACCTCGCCGTGCTGGAACGGCGACATGGTTCCCGGATCGACGTTGATGTACGGATCGAGCTTGAGCAGCGTGACCTTGAGGCCGCGCGACTCCAGGATGGCCGCGAGCGAAGCGGCCGCGATGCCCTTGCCGAGCGAGGACACGACGCCACCGGTGACGAATACGAATTTGGTCATTTGTGTCGTGCCGGGCGGGACGGATCGCGGAGAAACGAAACTTCGGCGCGAGGCCATCCGTGCGGCACCACCGGGAAATTTGGATTATAGCGGACGTGTCGCGATGGTCATGAACGCCACCCGCGTATTCCGCGTGGGCCTTGCATAATCCGCCGATGAGTCGCAGGCATCGCACCCGTTCGTCGAGCATGGCCGTCAAGAAGGCGCTGAACCCCGTGCTCCGGCGTTCTCCGACGCTGACGCGCCCGAGGCCGACGCCGACGCCTTCGACGAACCCCGCGCCGCGCGGGCGCATCGCGCTCGTCGATGCGGCACGCGGCTTCGCGATCACGGTGATGATCGCGTACCACTTCTGCTTCGACCTGACGTATCACGGCTGGACGAACTTCCGGATGCTCGACGACGTCGGCTGGATCGCGTGGCGAGACGCGATCGTGACGTCGTTCGTGTTCCTGGCCGGCGTGTCGCTCGCGCTGCGCGATCACGCCCGGGACGCGGCCTGGTTCGACCGTGCGTTCCTGCGACGCTGGCTGCAGGTCGCCGCGGCCGCCGCGCTGGTCACCGCCGGCAGCATGCTGCTGTTCCCGGACCGCTACATCTATTTCGGGGTGCTTCATTTCGTGGCGGTCGCGCTGTGGCTGTGCCGTCGCGCGTCGCGGCGACCGCTCCTCGCGTGCGCGCTCGGCCTCGCCATCCTCGTGATCGGCAACGTCGTGGCCGACCCGGCGTTCGATCCACGGGCGCTCGACTGGATCGGCTTCGCGGCGACCAAGCCGCCGACGGAAGACTACGTGCCCCTGTTTCCGTGGCTCGGCGTCACGCTGCTCGGTTGTGGGCTCGGTGGCCTGTGGACGCGGCGCGATCTGCGCATGTCGCCGGCGGTCGCCGCCGTCTGGAACAGGCTGCCGCTACCGCTGACCCGGACCTGGGCCACGATGGGCCGCTGGAGCCTGACGATCTACCTCGTACACCAGCCTCTGCTGTTCGGCGCCATGGGACTGGTCAAACGCCTCGGCTGAGCCTACTTGTACAAGAAGACGATCCGCGCCTGATACGACTTGTGAGTCGCCGGGTCCTTGACGTTGGCGACGCCCACGTATTGCAGCAGCCGCTTCGAAACCGGGTCGAACGTGAGCTCCAGCGGCGGCAGCACCACGCTGAGCACCGAGTCGAGTTCGGTCCGCACGACGATGGCCTTGTGTCCATCGACGTCGACGTCACGAATCTTGGACGAACGCAGCTTGTAGACGTCGACGCGCCCTGCGACGACCAGCGCGAAGTGGATGGTCTTGCCGGCCTGCAACTCGTCGAGGTGATCGACGATGTAGGCCTGCGCGCCGCAGTCCGCCACCATGTCGCGGGTGCGGTCGAGCGAGGCCGTGTTGCGTTCGCCGTCGCGCACGAGATACGGCTCGACCTTGGTCTTGTCGACCTTGGAGATGCCTTCGCTGTAGACCGGGTTGGACTGCTCGAACGAGAAGACCGGCACGTAGCGGTCCTGCGAGAAATCGAACTTGCGCTCTGCGATCTGCTGCCCGCCCGGAGAGACGTAGCGCGTCGTGCCCGACAGCCAGCGACCGTTGTCGACCTGGACGTCGTATTCCTCGTTGTAGATCACGCGGTCGCTCTTGAGGTCGTGGGCGACGCTGGTGAAATGCTGCGTTTCCGCGGCGGTGGCGCCCTGCACGGAGACCGTCAGGACCAGAGCCGCGCAGACCATTGCCAGACGCGATATGTCGTTCATCGATGCTGCCCCTTCTTCGCGAAACGATAGTGCGCGACGCCCCAGGTCTCGCCGCCGCCATAGCCGAACAGCTCGGCGACGGCCATGTAGAACATGCGCCAGCGACCGAACCACAGATGGGCATCGGCGCGGCCGTAGGTCTCGCGGAAGACGGCCATGATCGGTTCCTTCGCCGCGTCCATGCCGGCGAGCCAGTCGTTGGCCGTGCGCTCGTAATGCCGCCCCGAGCACCACCAGCGCTTCTCGACGACGAGGTCGCGGTCGAAGCGCTTGAACAGGTCGAAGCTCGGCATCGTGCCGCCGGTGAAGAAGTAGCGGGTCATCCAGTCGTCCGACTCGCGGTCCTCGAAGTGATACGCGATGTCGCGATTGGCGAACACGTGCACGAACACCCGGCCCTGATCGGCCAGCCAGCGCGCGACCTTCTCGAACAGCAGGCCGTAGTTCTTCATGTGCTCGAACATCTCGATCGACACGATGCGGTCGAAACCTGGGCCCACGGGTGAACCGAATGCCGCGTCGGGGAATTCGAAGTCGACGATGTTGCCGGTGTGCACCGTGACGTTGGTGAGCCCGCGCGCGCGGCATTCGGCTTCGATGTATTCGCGTTGACCTCGCGAATTGGACAGCGCGACGATCGTCGCTCGGGGATAGCGCGCCGCGGCCCACAACGAGAACGATCCCCAGCCGCAACCGAGGTCCAGGATGCGTTGCCCGTCGAGCAGCTCGGCGCGGTCCGCGTACAGCGAGAACATCGCGGCCTCGGCGCCGTCGAGGTTCTCGCGGCCGGTCGCATAGAGACACGACGAATACTTGAGGCGCGGCCCGAGATGCAGCTTGAAGAACTCGGCCGGCACTTCGTAGTGCTGACGATTGGCCGACTGCGTCTCGATCGCGATCGGGCTCGCCGCCAGCTCCTGCACGAAAGCCTCCTGCCGCGCGGTGAGCTCCCGCTCGCTGCCGCGCAACTCGGTCTGCAGCCGCTTGCCCATCAGGCGACGCATGCCGGAACGCACGACGCTGTCCGGCAGCCAGCGCCGCTCGGCGAGGTCGATGAGGTTCACGAACGCGATCCGGGGGCTGTCATCGCGAGTCCTTCGGTGGCCACGGAACGAACGAACTCGTCGTACGGATGTATTCGGCATACCCCGGACGCGTCCGCGCGAGGTGCTCCTCGGTGATCGGGATGCCCGACAGCTTGAGCAGCAGGAAGGCCATCGTCGCCGGCGCGATCAGGCCGACCCACCAATAAGGCGTGCCGACGGCCAGGAAGCAGTACGTGAACCACTGCAGGCATTCGAAGAAGTAGTTGGGATGGCGCGAATACTTCCACAAGCCGACGCGATTGACCTGGCCCTTGTTGGCCGGGTCGCGCCTAAAGACCGCGAGTTCATGGTCGGACAGCGCCTCGCCGCCGACGGCGACGATCCACACGACGACGCCCGCGATCACCGCCCAGGTCGGCGGCACGTCGTCGCGGAACGCGATGACCAGGAACGGCAGCGCGAGCAGCGCGGAGAAGATGGTCTGGAACTGGTAGAACCAGAACAGGTTGCGGTTCGCCTTGGCGCCCCAGCGCTCGCGGAATTTCGCATAGCGCGGGTCTTCCGGCGCCTTGCGGTTGCGACGATAGACGTGGACACCGAGGCGCAGGCTCCACAACGCCGCGAGCGTCGCGTAGAGGAGGCGGATCGCCGGCGGCGCGTTGCCCGCCAGCGCGAAGAAGATCGCGATGGCGCCGAGGCCGAAGGTCCAGCACACGTCGACCATGTTGGAAGAATGGCTGCGCAACTGGAACGCCCAGGTCACCGCGAACGACGCGATGATGCCGAGGATGCCGATCAGGTAGGTAAGGCCGGGAGACATGGAGATGCGTGACGGGACGCGTTGGGCTTGCACTGCGGGGTGAGCGCCATGACTTACGTCGATGGCGATCAAGTGGATTCGTCGACTTGCCACCAGCTGTCGGACGCAGTAGCCGATCATGCTGCGGTTTCAACCGGCCAACGCCTCCCGTTGTCGGATCGTGAGTTCGGCGATCCCCCGATGCGCGAGGTCGATCAGCCGGTCGAGCGCGTCGCGGGTGAACGGTGCGCCTTCGGCCGTGCCCTGGATCTCGACGATGCCCTGCGAGCCGGTCATGACGACGTTCATGTCGGTGTCGCAGGTCGAGTCCTCGTCGTAGTCGAGGTCGAGCAGCGCGACGTCGCCCTTGAGGCCGACCGAGATGGCGGCGACCGAATCGCGGATCGGGTTGGCCGCGAGCGCCCCGCTCGCGACCAGCGTGGCCACCGCGTCCTGCGCGGCCACGAATGCGCCGGTGATGCTGGCGGTGCGCGTGCCGCCGTCCGCCTGCAGCACGTCGCAGTCGAGCGTCAGCGTCCGCTCGCCGAGCGCCTTCAGGTCGAAGACGCTGCGCAGCGACCGACCGATCAGCCGCTGGATCTCCTGCGTGCGCCCCGACTGCTTGCCGCGTGCCGCCTCGCGGTCGCTGCGGGTGTGCGTGGCGCGCGGCAACATGCCGTATTCGGCCGTCAGCCAGCCCTGCCCCTTGCCCTTCAGGAAGCCGGGCACGCGGTCCTCGACGCTCGCGGTGCAGAGGACCCGGGTATGGCCGAACTCGACCAGCACGGACCCCTCGGCATAGCGCGTGAAGCGGCGCGTGATGGTGACCGGGCGCAAGGCGTCGGTGGCTCGCGCGTCGGCGCGCCGCGTCGTCGTGTTCGTCGTGTTCATGTCGTGTCAGACCTTGGGCATCAACTTGTTGGACTTGCGGATCGACGCGCGGATGTCGTCGATGGCGCGCTCGATCTCGCTGTCGGTCATCAGCTGCTGCGAGACCTCGAGCTGGCTCGGCCTCAGATGGTCGATGGTCGTCGTGATCGCGCCGAGCGGCAGGCCGCCCGACGAGATGCCGCGCGCATCGCCGGGATCGACGCCTTCCCAGCTCATCGCCATGCCGGTCACGTTGTCGGCATCGTCACCGGCTTCGGCCAGCGCGACGGTGATCAGGTCGGGCACCGCACGCATCACGGTGTTGGCCGCGAAGGCCTGTCCGATGGCCGTCTCGGCGACCGCCGACCACAGGCCGTCGGTGCACATGAACAGCGTGTCGCCGGGCTGCAGCATCATCTTGCGCGACAGCTCGACGGTCGGCGGTTCCGGCGAGCCGAGACAGTTGAACAGCTTGTTGCGGTCGGGATGCGTGTCGATCTCGGCCGGCGACGCGAGACCCTGCGTGATCATGCTCTGGATCTTCGAATGGTCGCGAGTCTGCGCGATGATCTCGCCCGCGCGCAGCCAGTAGAGCCGCGAGTCGCCGACGTGCGCCCAGTACGCGGCGCCCCCCTGCACGACGCATGCGACGATCGTGGTGCGCGGCGATTCGGCCAGATGATTGACCGTCCGGTAATGGAGGATCTGACGATGCGCGTCCAGCATCCCCGCCTCCAGGAAGCGGGTCGGGCTCTTCAGGACGGGGAGCGCCTGCTGCTGGAACAGCGTGCCCACCGTCTGCACGGCGATCTGCGCCGCCATGTCGCCCTGCAGGTGGCCGCCCATGCCGTCGGCCACGATCATCAGCAGCGCGTCGCGCGTGTAGCAATAGCCCATCCGGTCCTGGTTGGTCTTGCGACCGCCCTTCTTGCTTTCCTGGTAGATCGAGAAACGCATGTCGATAGGTGGCTATGAGTCAGCGACTCTGGCGGGTGTACATCGAGATGGTCGAGTTGCGGCCGGCGTCGCCGAGTCCGATCCCCCGGGGCTTCAGTCCGCGCAGCGCTTCGAGCGCGCGATCGGCGAAGGTCTTCTTCTGCACGGTCGGCACGCGGTCGAGCAAGGCCTTCTGCAACGAGAAGACGCTCTGCGGCCGTTCCAGCACGTCGAGCTTGAGGCACCACTCGACGACGCCGAGCAGTTCCTTGGAGTAGCTGTGCGACAGCTCGCGGATCTTGCCGGCCATCTTGTCGTTGGCGAGACGCGCGTCGGCCGGCTGCGGCGCGTGTCCCGACATCGACGCGAAGATCGACGCGCCGATGCCATAGATGTCGGTCCACGGTCCGAGCGACGCGTGCTTGCCGTACAGCTCCGGCGCCGCGAACCCCGGCGTGTACATCGGGAACAGCTTGCCGGTATCCACCGACAGCGTCTGCCGCGCCGCGCCGAAGTCGAGCAGGATCGGCGACGCGTCGCGACGCAGATAGAGGTTGGCCGGCTTGAGGTCGAGGTGCAGCAGCTTGTTCGTGTGCACCTCGCGCAGGCCGTTCATGACCTGCGTGAACACGAGGCGGATGAAGCGCTCGCCCAGCAGCTTCTTCTCGCCGCGGTCGCGATACTTGAGGATCTGCTCCTGCAGCGTGCGCCCCTGTTCATAAAGCATCACCATGTAGACCGTCTCGTTGGCGCGGAAGAAGTTGACCACGCGCACGACGTTGGGATGCAGGATGCGCGCCAACGCCCGACCCTCCTCGAAGAAACACTTGAGGCCGATGCGGAACGTGGCGAGATTGGCGTCGGTGATCGTCGGCACCAGCTCACCGGGTCGGCGCAGCGCGAGCGAACTCGGCAGGTATTCCTTGATGGCAACCGGTCGGTCGAACTCGTCGCGCGCCAGATACACGAGCGAGAAGCCGCCGCTCGAGATCTTCCTGACGATCCGATAGCCCTCGACCTCATAGCCTTCGGGCAATGCGGCGTTGGACTCTGAAGCCATGCGTCGGAAACTCGAAGAAACGGCTGCGGGTGGAAACGATCGCGGATCGGACGAACGACCGGGCCGCATTCTCTCACGTCGAGGAAGGCGCACCCGCAAGTCGCGGCACAATGCGCCCCTCGCCGTCGTCCGCGCGGCTCCCGTCGGATCGCCATGACCGTTTCCAGCATGACCGGCTTCGCCCTCGCACGCCGCGAGCATCGGGTCGGCGCGATCGTGCTCGAGATGCGCAGCGTCAACTCGCGCTATCTCGATCCGCAGTTCCGCCTGAGCGACGAGCTGCGCGCCGGCGAGACGCTGCTGCGCGAAGCCATCACGGCCAAGGTCGCGCGCGGCAAGCTCGACGTGCGCTATTACATCCATCGCAACACCGCGGGTGCGCAGTCGCTGATTCCGTCGGAACGCGTGCTCGATCAGCTCGCCGCGCTGGAGCGAGGCGTACGCGCGCGGCTGGTCGATGCCCGGCCTTTGTCGGTCGACGAGATCCTGCGCTGGCCCGGCATCCTGGAAAGCGGCGACATCGCGATGGACGAGGTCCTCGCGATCACCCGCGACCTCGCGAAGGACGCGCTCGATCAACTCGCGCTGGCCCGCGCCCGCGAAGGCGAGAGGCTGGCGGCGACCATCGTCGAGCGCGTCACGACGATGGAGGCGATCGCCGAGCGTCTCGCGCCGATCGTGCCGCGCCTCGTCGATGCCCATCAGCAGAAGCTCGAACAGCGTCTCGGGGTCGCGCTGGGCATCGTGTTCGACGACGCCAACGACCAGACGCGCGCACAGCCGATCCCCGTCACGCGCAGCGATGCGCTCGACCGCATCCGGCAGGAGATCACGCTCTACGGCACGCGCATCGACGTGTCCGAAGAGCTGTCGCGCCTCGCGGGTCATCTCGCCGAAGTGCGTGCGATCCTGCAACGCGGCGGTGCTGTCGGCAAGCGCCTCGACTTCATGATGCAGGAGCTCAACCGCGAAGCGAACACGCTGGGATCGAAGGCGGCCGCGGCCGAACTCGCGGACGCCGCGGTCGAACTGAAGCTCGCGGTCGAGCAGATCCGCGAGCAGGTCCAGAACCTCGAATAGGGTTCCGTTCATGACGCCTCATTTCCCCATCCGCGGTCACGAAGGCAACGTCCTGATCGTCGCCGCGCCGTCGGGCGCCGGCAAGTCGACGCTGGTCAATGCGCTGCTCGCCGCCGACCCCACGGTGAAGCTGTCGATCTCGTACACCACGCGCGCACCGCGTCCCGGCGAGGAAGACGGTCGCGAATACGTCTTCGTCGACGTTCCGACCTTCGAGGAGATGCGGAAAGCCGGCGAGTTCATCGAGTCGGCCGAAGTGCACGGCCATCGCTACGGCACGTCGGCCAAGTGGATCGAGGCGCGCATCGCGTCGGGCGACGACGTGCTGCTGGAGATCGACTGGCAAGGCGCGCAACAGATCCGCCGCCGCTTCGTCGACGCGGTCGGCATCTTCATCCTGCCGCCGTCGATCGACGCACTCGAAGCGCGGCTGCGGCGACGCGGGCAGGACGCGAACGCCGTCATCACGCGTCGCCTGCTGGCCGCAGGGGGCGAAATCGCCCATGCGGGGGAGTTCGAGTACGTTATCATCAATCATGATTTCGCCGACGCATCGCGCCGGTTGCTTTCGATCGTCGAAGCGGCGCGTCTGCGCTTCTCGTCGCAGGCAGCGCGTCACGCGGACCTGTTCGGTCAGCTCGGCATCCACCTCGAGTGACCGGCGGCATTGATTTTCTTGCGCAGCGCCTGAACCTCGGCGCTGCTCGCCATTCAAACCGGTCGCTGACCCGCGACGGCGACACATCGCCGGACCGGTGCGACTCACGAACATCGCCCTTTCGTCGCGGTCGTCGACCGCGTGCAGTACCTGCTCAGCGTTTACCGGAGTTCCTCATGGCCCGCATCACCGTCGAAGATTGTCTGAAGCACATTCCCAACCGTTTCCAGCTCGCGCTGGCCGCGACCTATCGCGCGCGTCAGCTCGCGCAAGGTCACACGCCCAAGATTGAGAGCCGCGACAAGCCCACGGTGACCGCGCTGCGCGAGATCGCCGAAGGCAAGGTCGGCATCGAGATGCTGAAGAAAGTACCGACCTGACGTTCATGCAGCACCGCGCCGTCCGAGATCGGTCCTACTAGCAGGCCCTAGACTTCTCCTCGATCCGACCCGACCGACATGAGCCTGTCCACCGCTCTCGATTCGGTCGCGCGGTTGATCAATTTCAAGCGCCGTCGCGAGGCGCTGGCGTCTGACGATCTGACGACGATGACGGGCATGCCCGTCGTGATCGACGGCGACGTCGCGAACCTGGGCTCGTTCATCGCGCACGTGCCACCGCCGCCGGCCGAACCCACGCGCGTCGTCAGTCTCGCTCCGCTGATGGAGATGTTGTCGGCGTACATGAGCGAGGCGGACACCAGGCGCGTCCGCGACGCCTACCGCTTTTCAGACGACGCCCACCTCGGCCAGTATCGGTCGAGCGGCGACGCTTACATCTCGCACCCGATCGCGGTGGCCGAGATCTGCGCGGGCATGAAGCTCGATGCCAACGCCATCATCGCCGCGCTGCTGCACGACGTGATGGAGGACCAGGGGATCCCGAAGGACGTCCTGATCGACAAGTTCGGCATGCAGGTGGCGGACCTCGTCGACGGCCTGTCCAAGATCGATCGCCTGCAGTTCCGCAACAGCCAGGAAGCGCAGGCCGAGAACTTCCGCAAGATGCTGCTGGCGATGGCGCGCGACGTGCGCGTCATCCTCATCAAGCTGGCCGACCGGCTGCACAACATGCGCACGCTCGGCGCGCTCGCGCCCGAGAAGCGGCGGCGCATCGCGCAGGAGACGATGGAGATCTACACGCCCATCGCGCACCGCCTGGGCCTCAACGCCATCTATCGTGACCTGCAGGACCTGGCGTTCATGAACCTGTACCCGGTGCGCTTCGCAGTGCTGCGCAAGGCCATCCTGGCCGCGCGCGGCAATCGGCGCGAGGTCGTCGGCAAGACGCTCGAAGCGGTCCGCGGCGCCCTGCCCGCGGCCGGCATCCGCGCCAGCGTGTACGGCCGCGAGAAGACGATGTACGGCGTCTATCGCAAGATGAGCGAGAAGAAGCTGTCGTTCTCGCAGGTGCTCGACGTGTACGGCTTTCGCATCGTCGTGCAGGACCATCCGTCGTGCTACCTGACGCTGGGGGCGCTGCACGCGCTGTTCAAGCCGGTCGCGTCCAAGTTCAAGGACTACATCGCGATCCCCAAGATCAACGGCTACCAGTCGCTGCACACGACGGTGGTGGGTCCGTTCGGCACGCCGGTCGAGTTCCAGATCCGCACCGAGGACATGCATCACGTCGCCGAGTCCGGCGTGGCGTCGCACTGGCTCTACAAGGGTAGCGTGGAAGGCGTGAATCCCGACGCCAACACGCATCAGTGGCTGCAGTCGTTGCTCGAGATCCAGAACCAGACCGGCGACGCCGCCGAGTTCCTCGAGCACATCAAGGTCGACCTGTTCCCCGAGACGGTCTACGTGTTCACGCCCAAGTCGCGGATCATCACGCTGCCGCGCGGCGCGACGCCGATCGACTTCGCGTACCAGATCCACACGGACATCGGCAACACGTGCATCGCGGCGCGCATCAACGGCGAGTTGTCGCCACTGCGGACCGAGCTCAAGTCGGGAGACGTGGTCGAAGTCATCACGTCGCCGACGTCGCGACCCAACCCGGTGTGGGTCAACTTCGTCCGCACCGGCCGGGCCCGATCCGAGATCCGTCACTACCTCAAGACGATGAAGTACGAGGAGTCGGTCGACCTCGGCAAGCGGCTGCTAGAACAGGCGCTACGACAGATCGACCGGACCTGGGATGCGTTACCCGAGAGCGACTGGCAGCGTGTGCTGATGGAAAGCGGCCTGAAGAATCGCGAAGAGCTGCTGGCCGACATCGGCCTCGGTCGACGGCTGGCCGGCGTGGTGGTGCGCCGGCTGGTGCTCGCGTCGGCGAGCCAGGCGGTCGACGGTCAGGCGAGCCTGAAGGCGCCGACGATGCCGGTGATCATCAACAGCGGCGACAGCGTGTCGGTGACGCTCGCGGCGTGTTGTCGACCGATCCCCGGCGACGTGATCATCGGCCACGTGCAGCGCGGGCACGGACTGATCGTTCACACCGGCGACTGCCCGACGGCGGCACGCCAGAAGACGCGCGACCCGGACCGCTGGATCGATGCGCAGTGGGATGCGTCGGACGAAGAGGAACGGGACAGTTCGCGGCTGTTCAACGTCAAGCTGGATCTGTCGCTGAAGAACGAGCGAGGGGTGCTGGCGCGGGCGGCGGTGGAGATCTCGGAGACCGGTGCGAATCTCGCGCACGTGGCGATGGACGACGAAGCCGAGGAGATCACGTTGCTGCATCTGATGGTGCAGGTGACGGGGCGGGGGCATCTCGCGAAGGTGATGCGAAGGTTGCGGCGCTTGCCTGAATCGATCCGCGTCTCGAGAGCGAAGAGCTAGCCGACAGCGGCTCGATGGCGGCATCCGGCGACCGCCCGCGCACCTCTCATCGGCCACCGAACGCGATCGCATCGATCTCGATGTCGGCGACCCGCGTGCCTTCGTTCACGCGCCGCTGTAGTTCCGACGCACCGAGCGCCGCACCCGTCAGGCGCGCAGCCCTGTCGCGGATCTCCATCTCGACTGGCCAGCGCTCGGTGCCGCGACGGGCATAGACCGCATCGGCATAACCCATCAGCGCGGCTGCAGGCAACCAGCGTCCGTCGAGCGCCGCGATGAGAGCGAGATAGTCGGCGCATTCGCCGTGCCTCCCGAACAGGCGAGCCGTCCGCCAGGCGGCGTCGAACATGGACCTGGCGCCGGGCAGGTCGTCGAGCTCGATCAGGGCCGCACCCAGGTTGACGCGCACCATCAGCAGCCCCAACGCGTCGCGGGAGTCGCGCAGTTCATCGAGCAACCGCCAACCGTAAGCGGCGGCCGCAGCGAACTCGCCAGCCGCCAGATGCGCGTTGACGAGATGGCTGGTGCCCATGTAGACCGCGGCGCCCGCGAGCTGCGCCAATTGATGCTCTCGACGCACGAGATCGACCAACGATTCCCGCGGACCATGGACGTAGCGATAGGCCCCTCGCGCTTCCGCGCCGACCCAGAGGCGAACGGCGGGCCATGCCTGATCTTCCAATGCGTCGACGCGTGCGAGGGCCACGGCCGCCGCATCGAGATCGCGGGTCTGGACCAACATGCGGACGAGCTCGGCCTCGATCAGGTAACAAACGAAGCGTTCACCACAGGCTTCCGCGAACGGGCGAACACGCGCCGCTTCACGCAACCCGCGTTGCAGATCGCGGTCGCTCCACAATCGCATCAGCTGCGTCCGCGCGTGGAGTTGCGAAGTCGCCATCGGTTGGTCCGACAGCCATCCATCGAGCGTGTCGGCCAGGGCGGCACGTTCGTCGTTGTCCGCACCGGGCAGGAAGCGCGTCAGCAGCACGGACGCGATCGGCAAGACGGTCGTCAGGTCCAGGTGACCGAATGCCCATGCCAGGGCGACGCGCGCGTTGTCGCGATCCGCTTCGACGACGTCGACCCACGTGCTTAAGGCGACCTCGCCGCTCCAGCGATCGATCAGGCTCCGGTCCATGGCCGCCGCGACGGCGCGCGCGTGACGCGCCTCGATCACGTCGACCTCGTTCGCGGCGACCAGGCGTTCGGCGGCATAGGCGCGCAGCGTCTCGAGCAGTCGATAGCGCGGGCGATCCACGTCCCGCGGGTTGTGGACCATCGTGAGCAGCGACCGGTCGATGAGCGTGCTCAGGGCATCGATGACCATCCAGCGATCGAGGGCTCCAGCCGCAACGGGGGCCCCCTCGTCCGGATCGGCCACGATCGCCTGGATGAGTTCGAGCGACGCACTGCCGGAGATCACGGCCAGGCGACGAAAGACGATCTGTTCGATGGGTCCGAGCAGATGATGACTCCACTCCAAAGTCGCTCTCATCGTCTGCTGGCGCGCGGGCGCCGACGGCTGGCCACCCTTCAACAGGCGTAGCCGCTGGTCGAGCGATTCGAGTAGCGGCTCGACCCCGAGCAGGGGTGCACGCGCGGCTGCGAACTCGATCGCGAGCGGCAGGCCATCGAGCCGTTCGCAGAGCCGGATGACCGCGGATGTCTTGGCCTCGTCGAGCTCGAAACGCGCATCGACCGCTTGCGCTCGACGGACGAACAGTTCGATCGCGCCATGACGCAGCGCCTGCGCCGCAGTGACCGTCGGCTCCGGCACCGCGAGCGCGTCGAGACGAAAGACCGCTTCCTGCGGACATCGCAGCCGCGCCTGACTGGTCACGAGGAAGCGCAGCCGCGGGGCACACGCGAGCAGCGTTTCGACGACGCGGGCGATCTCGACCAGCATGTGCTCCGCGTTGTCGAGCCCGATCAGGATTTCGAGGGGCGCGAGAGCGGCTTCGAGCACCGTACGCGATGCATCGCCGTTCAGCGCGATCCCGAGTCCGGCCGCGATCACGCTCGGCAACGAAGCGGCATCGACGACCGACGCGAGTTCGATCCAGCAGACACCGTGCGCGTAGGCGTCTCGATGAGCTTGCAGGACGTGCTGCGCCAGACGGCTCTTGCCGATTCCGCCGGCGCCGACGACCGTGACGACGCGATGCGCGTCGACCAGGCTCGCGACGGCCAGAACGTCGTCGTCCCGTCCGATCAGAGGCGACGCGTCGGACAGGTTGGTCCGACGAGCCGTTGGCGGCTCGCCGTGTGGCGCCGCCGATCGCGACTCGTCGACGGCGACGCCGAAGCGGTAACCGCGACCCGGGATGGTCTTGACGAAGTGCGGTCCCAGGACTTTGCGCAGCGCGCTGATCTGCACCGCAAGATTGTTGGGTTCGACGATCGTGTCGGCCCAGACCAGATTGACCAGTTCGTCCCGCGTGACCAGCCGATCGTGTCGTTCGATCAAGGTGAGCAGGACGTCGAACGCGCGCCCGCCGATCGGCACATCCCGACCGTCGACCAGCAACCTCCGCTCGAGCGGAAGCAGTTGGACGTTGTCGAATCGATACGACGCGGGCGGTGTGACGCTTGATCCGGACATGAGGCGAGCGGCGGGACGACCCGCTATCGTCTCATCGCTGCGATCACTTCTCTAGGTCAGTGACAATCCGTGCCGCCGGACGAGCCCGCTTGGCGACATCACGACAACGCGATGGAAGAATCCGGGACCGCGCGCACGCCGAAGCGATCGCCCGAGGCCTATGCCATCGCGGTCGACCGATCCAAGCCTCGCGACGACCGGTCGCGTCGAGAACGGCGCAGCAATCCGACGCCGCCCATCCCGCCGAACAGCAATGCCAGACTCGCGGGCTCGGACACCGCGGAGATCGGTGTGCCGCCACCATTGAGATCGGGTACCACGTAGGCGCGATCGATCAGGACGTCCTTCGAATTGCCATTCGATGTATTGAATGCGAAGGAGACGAGATACTCGCCGGCCGTCGAGATGAGCGCCTCGCCGGAGTGAGTCACCCACGTTCCGGGAACCACGGTCGAGACCAGGAAGTTGGCGAGTTGAACGCCGGCGATATTGGCGGTCAACTGCGCATCGCGCGGCTGCACGTAGCCATTGAAGGTCGCATAGCTGTCGAACCCGATGTCGTAGCTGCCCGGCGTCAGGAACACGTACTGGAACACGGACAGCTGGTTGGCCTGGTCGCTGACGAAATAGACGCCCTTGAGGCCCGCGGCATCGGGACTCGCCGACGCGGCGTTGTCGGTCGGGACGGATTCGTTCTGGGCGCCCGTGGGATACGAACTCGCCTGGTTGTACAGGATGGCGACCGGCAGGTAGCCGTCGCCGGCGGTTCCACCGATGCTCCAGCCGGCCAATCCGTTCGGACCTTCGAAGCTGCCGTTGACGAGCAGGTTGGTCGCCGCGGACGCTTCGGGCGCGGTGACAGCCAGTCCCAGGCCTGCGAAGGCGATCAGCGTCCGGACAAGGGGGGTGTATTTCGACATGTTCGTATGCTCGATGAATCGATGGAGGGGCGCCATCCCCGGGCACGCTCGCTCTCGCATTCGACGCACGAGCGGACAACCCTGGGACCGCGAACACGACGAACCGTGAGTCGCATTCGTCTTCGAGCACTGTCGGCCGAACACGTCTTAAAAGTCCTTTAAGCCGAAAAATTGGCGAGAGCCGCCGATCGGTCGCCGCGGACGAACCCGTGAGGACCGCCCCGAAGTTGTTGCGTGCTCGTCAAAGACTGGTCGTTTCGGCGACGGCGCGCATCGAACGCTGAACAGCGCCACCACGCGAGATGCCCATGCCCGTCACGTTCCGTCACGTCGCCATCAACGCAGACCAGGTCAGGTCGCTCGAGCCAGACGCTTCTGCGAAAACGTGTTGGGCTGGGAATCATGCATTTTCTGAAATGGTGCCCGCTCGCGCACCATGGCTGAGCCACGGCGAACCTCCGCTCCGGGGCGAGACCGGACAGCGCGGCGACGCCTATGCGATGAATGACCCTGACGGATAACGCACCGCCATGATCTCGATATGCCGCAATCCGGCAGGCGTCGATAGAGCCACGAGATCCCCTTCCCTCGCCTTCACGATCGCCCGCGCAATGGGCGCGACCCAGCTCACCTTCCCCGCCAGCGGCTCCGCCTCGTCGACGCCGACGATGGTGATCGTGTGCCGGCCCCCGTCGACCTCATAGTCCACCGTCGCCCCGAAGAACACCTGATCCGATCCGGCATGCAGCGACGCGTCGACCACTTCGGCGATGTCGAGCCGCTTCGTGAGGAAGCGCACGCGTCGATCGATCTCCCGCAGGCGCTTCTTGCCGTACAGGTAGTCCCCGTTCTCGGACCGGTCGCCGTTGGACGCGGCCCACGACACCGTACGCACGACCTCGGGCCGTTCGACGTCGAGCAGCCGGAACATCTCGGCCCGCAGCCGCGCGTAGCCTTCCGGCGTGATGTAGTTCTTCGCGCCGACCGGCAACGCGGGCGAAACGACGCCATCGTCGTCGTCGTCCTCGGTCGATTCCTTGACGAAGGCCTCGTTCATGCCACGCGCGCGCGAACCGGAGCCATCAAGCCCAGGGCGACGGCTTGTGCTGCTTGCGAACGAGATGAACGAGCGACAACACCAGCAGCGCCGCGAACCAGATCAGCGACCACTCCGCGATCGACAGTCCGAACAGCGTCCAATCCACCTTCGCGCAGTCGCCCGTCGCCGCAATGGCTCGCTGGATCACGGCACCGAGCGGGATCCGTTCAAGCTGCGTGAAGAGGTCCGCCGTGCACGACTCGAAGTCCGGCGGGTTGTGCTGCAGCCAGACATGCCGACCCGCGAAACCTGCGCCGCACAGCGCCAGCAATGCAGCCAGCACGCCGGTCAGTTTCTGCACCACCACCGGCGGCTTCAGCACCGCCGCCAGCAGGAACACGATGCCGAGCGCGATGAAGAAGATGCGCTGGATCATGCACAGCGGGCACGGGTCCTGGTGCTGCACGTACTGCAAGTACAGCGCGAAGCAGATCAGACCGGTACAAACGAGAAAGCCCGCCAGGGCGAGCTTTCGGGGCGTGGTGAATGACATTCCCGTAACGATCTTGGTGAAATGAGGTGAGACGAAGCACGCGGTGCCGCGCCGCACGACGCGGTCAATCGATCGCGCTTCACGCGCACGGTTACTTCAGATCGGGCTGCGGCGTGATGCGCAAGTAGGGTCGCACCGCAGTGTAGCCCTTCGGAAACTTCTGCTTGATCAGTTCCGGATCCTGCAGCGACGGCACGATGATCACGTCGTCGCCGTACTTCCAGTTGCCCGGTGTCGCCACGCTATGCCCGTCGGTGAGCTGCAGCGAGTCGATCACGCGCACGATCTCGTCGAAATTGCGGCCGGTCGACGCGGGGTACGTGATCGTCGCGCGGACCTTCTTCTTCGGGTCGATGAAAAACACGGAGCGCACGGTCAGCGTGTCGTTGGCGTTGGGATGGATCATGTCGTACAGGTCCGCGACCTTGCGGTCCGTGTCGGCGAGGATCGGGAACCGGACGTCGGTCTTCTGCGTCTCGTTGATGTCGCCGAGCCAGCGATTGTGCGAGTCGACGTCGTCCACCGAGACGGCCAGCACCTTGACGTTGCGCTTCGCGAACTCTTCCGTGAGCTTGGCCGTCAAGCCGAGCTCCGTCGTGCAGACCGGCGTGAAGTCCTTCGGGTGCGAGAAAAGCACGCCCCAGCTGTCGCCGAGCCATTCGTGGAAGTGGATGTCGCCGGCGGTCGACTTCTGCGTGAAGTCGGGGGCGATGTCGCCGAGTCTCAAGGACATGGTGTTCTCCTGGTCGTGAATGAAGCGTCGAAGGGCGCGTCTGGTTGTCTGGCGGAATGCTTTTTCGCAAGAGGTCAAAGCGACTTGGGTCCCGGCCTTCGCCGGGATGACAAGGTCGGGGAAAATTTCAGGACTGCACCCACGGCAACCCGGCCTTCCGCCACCCCCCGCGCGTGCCGCGGTGCCCTTGTTCGTCGACGTCGCCTTCGAAGCCTTCGAGGATGTTGAACGCGCCGGTGTAGCCGGCTTCCGTCGCGGCGATCGCGGCCGCATGCGACCGTACGCCGCTGCGACACAGGAACATCAGGTTGACGTCGCGATCGGGTTCGAGCGACCGGAGCTGCGCGATGAATTCGGCATTGGGTGTCGCTGCACCGATGGCCTTCCACTCGATCAGCGGCGTGTCGGGCACGCGGCCGACGTACTCGTTCTCGAAGCGCGTGCGGACATCGACGAGGCGCGCCGCACCCGACTGCATCAGCCTGCAGGCCTCGGCCGGCGTCACCGCGCCGGCGTAGGCGAGGTCGTCGTCCTTCGCGCGATCCATCGCGCGGCCGAGGATCACTTCGGGCAACTCGTCGCTCGGCCCGGAAGGATGGGCCGATGCGGCATCGGGTGGACGGGTCATGCGGTCTCCTGCCTCGTCGCGGCGTCGATGAACACACGGGCGCGTCGCACGGCGAGATACATGTT
>CAZZWS010000008.1:33642-39239 GCA_964657795.1 Beijerinckiaceae bacterium | reverse complement strand
AAAACGCGCGGCCAAGGTCGCGGAATTCGCCGCGCTGCATGCCGACTACGAAGCGATGAAGAAGGATCCCGCCAGCCCGCTCCACGACTACACGGGCTACGACCGCTACTTCGCGCAGGCGCTCAACAACGCCAATCTGGCGGCGGTCGCTACCTATACCCAACGGGTGCCGGCCTTTGCTAAGCTCATCGCGCAGGTGCACGGCGACCTGCCGCGCTTCTTCGGCATGGTGGCAAAACTGGCCGAATTGCCGCGCGCGGAGCGCGACGCGCGTCTCGATGCGCTGGCGCCGGGCGATGACACCGCGGCGCGCGGGTCGTAGTCGAAGGCGGGCTACGGGCAGACACGGAACAAGAAGGCAGGAGACCGATGAGCAGCGTCCTCGACAACACGTATTCCGCGGTGCCGCCGGAGCAACCGGCCAAGCGTCCGTGGCTGAAGCACTACCCCGCCGGCGTTCCCGCCGAGATCGACTGGCAGCGCTACCGCTCGTGCGTGCAGCTCTTCGACGAAGCGATCGCCCAGTACCGCGATCGCGACGCCTTCGTCTGCATGGACCAGCGCATCACGTACGCGGAACTCGATCGCAAGGCCAGCCAGGTCGGCGCGTGGCTGCAGGCGAAGGGATTGCAGCGCGGCGACCGCGTCGCGTTGATGATGCCCAACGTGCTGCAGTACCCGATCGCCATCCTGGGCGTGCTGCGCGCGGGCTGCACGGTGGTCAACGTCAACCCGCTGTACACGCCGCGCGAGCTGGAGCATCAGCTCAACGACGCCGGCGTAGAGGCCATCGTGGTCCTCGAGAATTTCGCCGCGACGCTCGAACAGGTCATCGAGAAGACGAGGATCCGCCACGTCGTGATCACCGCCCTCGGCGACCTGTTCCGATTTCCGAAAGGACCGGTCGTCAACTTCGTCGTGCGTCATGTCAAGAAGCTGGTGCCGGCCTACGAGTTGCCCAACGCGACGCGCTTCAACACGATGCTGTCGGACGCGGCGAGGCTCACGTTGCAGCCCGTCGATCTCGGGCCCGACGACGTGGCTTTCCTGCAGTACACCGGTGGCACCACCGGCGTGTCGAAGGGCGCGACGCTGCTCCATCGCAACGTCGTCGCCAACGTGCTGCAGTCCGAGGCGTGGATGCAACCCGGGCTGAAGGGTCGCGACGGGGCCGAGCAGGTCGTGGTGGTGTGCGCGTTGCCGCTCTATCACATCTTCGCGCTGACGGTCTGCTGCTGTCTCGGCGTCAAGAGCGGGGCGCTGATCGTGCTGATCACCAACCCGCGCGACATCGGCGCCTTCATCGCCGACCTCAAGAAGTATCCGGTCACGATGCTGCCCGCCGTAAACACTCTTTACAACGCCTTGCTGCACCATCCCGACTTCGACAGCATCGACTGGTCGCATCTGCGGGTCGCCAACGGCGGCGGCATGGCCGTGCAGCGGGCCGTCGCGGAGAAGTGGTTCGCGAAGACGCAATGTCCGATCGTCGAAGGTTATGGGCTGTCCGAGACCTCGCCGTCGGCGACCTGCAACGCGACCGACGCGACGACGTACAGCGGCACCATCGGACTGCCGCTGCCGTCGACGGAGATCGTCATCCGCGACGATGCCGGCGAGGACGTGCCCCAGGGTCAGCCCGGCGAGATCTGCATCCGCGGGCCGCAGGTGATGGCCGGCTACTGGAACCGGCCCGACGAGACGGCCAACGTGATGTACGCCGATGGCTACTTCAAGTCGGGCGACATCGGTGTCATGGATGATCTGGGCCAGACCAGGATCGTCGATCGCAAGAAGGACATGATCCTCGTGTCGGGCTTCAACGTGTATCCGAACGAGGTCGAGGACGTCGTCGCCGGACACCCCGGCGTGCTCGAGGTCGCGGCGGTCGGCGTGGCGGACGAGCATTCCGGCGAGGCGGTCAAGGTCTTCGTGGTCCGCAAGGATCCGTCGCTGACCGAGGCCGAGGTCATCGACTATGCGAGGGAACACCTCGCCGGCTACAAGCGGCCGAGGAGCGTCGAGTTCCGCAACGACCTGCCGAAGACCAACGTCGGCAAGATCCTGCGACGCGAGCTGCGGGACGGGAACGCCAAGGCCGCCTGAGCTTGCGCGTGGCTATCCGCTAGCGGGGCGCGTCGGCCGTCGTGTCCGCGTTCGGCGGCGTGCCGTCCTTGTCGACTCCGTGCGGTTCGACCTGGGTCACGACCTGCGTCTTCACTTTCGTGACGCCATTCTTCTTCATGTCGAGCGCATCGGCGGCGGCGGACGAGACGTCGACCACGCGACCCTTCGGCAGGCGGCCGCGATCGTTGACCGTCACGATCACGCTCCGGTCGTTCTTCGGATTCGTGACCCGCAAGCGCGTGCCCATCGGCAGCGTGCGATGCGCCGCGGTCAACGCGTCGGGATCGTACAGCTGTCCACTCGCGGTCTTCCTGCCGCTGAAGTGATGCGCGTAGAACGACGCGTTGCCGGTCTGGCGTCCGGGGTCCGGTTTCGGCCTGGCGACGCTGCGATGGCCGGTCTTTTCGGGCGGCGCGGTCGGCGCGTCCTGCGCATACGACGGCGTCGTCATCAGCGCGACGCAGCAACAGGTCAGCGGACCGAAGCGGACGGACATCGACGTCTCCTTGCCGGCGTTCATCGGCTTCCGATGATCGGGAAAAGGAGTCTAGCTCACGTGCACGGCGTCACATCTGCCGGAAGAGATGCAGATAGATGCGGCTCACGATCAGCGTCTCCGGTCGATCCTTGAGCTTGAGGTCCGCGCTGTCCTTCAGCCCGCGCGTTGCGTTCGCGGTTGAAGCAGACCGCGACGACGACGCATCCGAAACCGATGCCGACCACTGGTCGCGACGAAACCCGACAGCCGCTCCGTGAACATCGTCGCGAACGGACGACCTTTGACGAGGCCCGTGACGACGGTGCCGAGGGCCGAGCCGACGACTATCGCGACGATCTGCGCGGCCTCGCGCGGCATGCGCCCGGACCGGACGAGGCGCAGGTTGCCGGCCAGCGTGAACAGCAGCATCGTCGTGTAGCCGACGCACAGCGTCGAGACCAGCAGGTCGACGAAGTCGTTCTCGAAGATCCACACCATCGACGCAGCGACCAGCGGCGCGATGATCGTCACCGAGGCGATGCGGCCGACGTTGAGACCGGCCAGCAGGCTCGTCGACGAGCCGGATCCTGCAGAAAGCGCGATCGGCGACGCGGGCAGCGATCGATCGGGTAGCGGAGTGGAAGACATCGACGCAGCTTACGGCGGACCCGCGCGTCGATGCCAGCGGGCTGCGATCGATCGCGCGAGCAGACGACGAAGTGCGGAACACGGTCGAGGCGAGAGGCCTCGCCTCTTCAAGCGCTTTGAGCGTGACTCCGCAACGGTGCCGAAAGCAGATCGTTGTGCGCGTCGGCGAGGTGGCCGAGAAGCTCGACGAGGGTCGACCGCTCTTCGACCGACAAGGGTTCGAGCATCCGCTGCTGGACGCGCAGGACGGCGGGTTCGACGCGCTTCAACAGCCTCCTTCCGGTCGTCGTGATCCGCAGCAACCGGACCCGGCGGTCGCTCGGGCTCGGGTGACGGACGATCCACGCCTTCGCTTCCAGGCGATCGAGGACGCCGCCGATCGTCGATCGATCGAACGCGATCAGCGGCGACAGCCGTGTCGCGTCCAGATCGGGATGCCGGGCGATCATCACCAGCGCCGCGTACTGCACCGACGTCAGGTCGTAGGCGGCGCACTCCGCACTGAACAGCGCGGTCGAGACCTGCTGCACCCGGCGGATCAGATGTCCGGGCATCTCGCGCAGGTCGGTCTTCGGCAGGGTCATCGGGTCCTCGCTAGGGTCCTGAGTCGGTCATTCTTACCGCGTCGAGCCCACCCGCAACGGGAACGAGCGAGAACCGAAAAGTTCAAATAGAACGTGTACTGAATATCCGTATACTGCCTGATCATCAGATCCGCATCGGCACGCTGCAGGCGGCTGTTTCTTCCGGAGGTGCGCACCGATGCAGTTCCATCTCGACGGCTTTCGCCCCGGCGACCCGGACATCGTCCGCTCCTCCCTCCTGTCCGGCGCGCCTCCGTGCGTGGAACGTCTGCCCGCCGAGGTCGATGTGCTGATCGTCGGCTGCGGCCCCGCCGGCCTGACGCTCGCCGCGCAACTCTCGGCGTTCGCGGATATCAGCGTCTGCATAGTCGAGCAGAAGCCGGAACGCCTGGTGCTCGGCCAGGCGGACGGCATCGCATGCCGCACGATGGAGATGTTCCATGCGTTCGGGTTCAGCGAACGCGTCCTGCGGGAAGCGTACTGGGTCAACGAGACCGCGTTCTGGAAGCCGCACGACGGTCGTGCGGACGTCATCGTCCGCAGCGGCAAGGTCGAGGACACGGCGGACGGGACGTCCGAGTTCCCGCACGTCATCCTCAATCAGGCGCGTGTCCACGATTTCCTTCTCGACGTGATGCAGCGCGGTCCGAACCGACTCGAGCCGGCTTACGGACGCATCTTCGAAGGGCTCGACATCGCGGAGTCCGCGCCCGGCACGGCGGCGACGGACGGTCATCCGGTGGCGGTCCGCCTTCGACAGGTCGGCGATCAGCAGGCCGACGCGATGGAAACCGTGAGGGCGCGCTATGTCGTCGGTTGCGACGGTGCGCGCAGCGCCGTCCGCAAGGCGCTGGGCCGCGCGCTGCACGGCGACTCGGCGAACCAGGCCTGGGGTGTGATGGACGTGCTGGCCATCACGGACTTTCCGGACATTCGCCTGAAAGCCGCGATTCATTCGGACAGCGGCAGCGTCCTCGTCATTCCGCGCGAAGGGGGCTATCTGGTCCGGCTCTACGTGGAACTGGACAAGCTCGCGGACGGCGAGCGCGTCGCCGACCGCAACATCACGGTCGATCGCCTGATCGCCGTGGCGCAGCGCATCCTTCGTCCCTACACGCTGGACGTGAAGGAAGTCGCGTGGTGGTCGGTCTACGAGATCGGCCAGCGGCTGTGCGACCGTTTCGACGATGTGCCCGACGCGCAGGTCGGCCTGCATACGCCCCGGGTCTTCATCGCCGGCGACGCGTGCCATACGCATTCGCCGAAGGCGGGGCAGGGCATGAACGTGTCGATGCAGGACGGTTTCAATCTCGGCTGGAAGCTGGCGTCGGTGATCCGGGGTCGGACCATCCCGCGCATCCTCGACACGTATTCGGCCGAGCGTCGCGCGATTGCGGAAGAGCTGATCGACTTCGATCGCCGGTTCGCGACGATGTTCAGTGCGCCACCCAGGCGAGCCGCCGGCCCTCTGGTCGACGCCGATCCGGGCACCGTCGATCCGACGGCGTTTCAGGACTACTTCCTGAAGCAGGCGGCCTTCACCGCGGGCACGGCGACGCGTTATGCGTCATCGCTGATCTGCGCCGAACCCGTGCATCGGCATCTGGCCTCCGGGCTCGTGATCGGGATGCGATTCCACTCGGCGCCCGTCATCCGGCTCGCCGATGCGCGACCCATGCAGCTCGGCCACGCGTTCGAGGCGGACGGTCGCTGGCGGTTGCTGATGTTCGCCGCGCGCGACGACGACGGATCATCGTCGC
>CAZZWS010000008.1:24030-33632 GCA_964657795.1 Beijerinckiaceae bacterium | reverse complement strand
GTTCTTTCCTGCAGGACGACGACGCCTCGCCTCTCCGCCGCTACACCGCGGCGGGCGCCGACATCGACTCGGTGCTCGACGTGAGAGCCGTGTTCCAGCAGCGTCATCGCGACCTGTCGATCGACGCGATGCCCGCTTTGCTCGTCCCCAGGAAAGGCCGCTATGGTCTCGTCGACTACGAGAAGGTCTTCTGCGTCGACGCCCGTTCGACGGACTTCTTCGACCTGCGCGGCATCGACCGATCGACGGGCTGCGTCGTCGTCGTCCGGCCCGACCAGTACATCGCCAACCTCTTGCCGCTCGACGGCCACCGGGAGCTCGCGGCCTTCTTCGCGGCCTTCATGATCGATGCCGACGCTTCATCGGGGAGCCATTGACAGCGCCGAGCACTCCGCTCCGGACCGCGTCGCAAGCATCGATCCGCCCGATGCCGCGAGGGTGGCGATGCCTCTCGCAGAGCGCACGGCTTGCGTGATGTCCCCTTTGTCGATGCTGCGAACGACCGACCCGGGACATTAGAATCGCATCACCGCACGCGGGTCGTGCGCGGTATCCATCGAACCGGATCGCACGATGCCTCCAGCGCTTCGCATCTCGCAGCTCGTCAAACGCTTCGCCGGCGCCGATCGGCCCGCCGTCGACGACCTGTCGTTCACCGTCGCGGCCGGCGAGTTCTATGCGCTGCTCGGACCGAACGGCGCCGGCAAGACCACCACGCTGAGGATGATCGCGGGCCTCCTCGCGCCGGACTTCGGCTCGATCGAGATCGGTGGCGTCGATCTGCAGCGGACGCCGCGCGAAGCGAAGCGCATCGTGGCCTACGTGCCCGACGAACCGATGCTGTATGACAAGCTGACGCCGATCGAATATCTCGAACTGATCGCGGCGCTGTGGGACATCGACGCGGGCATCGCACGCGACGAGTCCGCGCGCCTGCTCGACCTGCTCGGCTTGATGCCGCATGCGATGCAACGCTGCGAGACCTTCTCGCGCGGCATGCGGCAGAAGCTGGTGCTCGCCGGAGCGCTGGTCCGCGCACCGCGGCTGCTGATCCTCGACGAGCCGCTCACTGGCCTCGACGCCGAAGCCGCGCGACTCGCCAAGAACCTGTTGAACGTGCATGTCGAAGGCGGCGGCGCGGTGATCCTCACGACGCACATCCTCGACGTCGCCGAACGCATGGCCGAACGCATCGGCGTGATCCGTGGCGGCCGGTTGATCGCGGAAGGCACGCTGACGGAGTTGCGGGCCGCCGCGAGTGCGGGCCAGGCCGCGACCCTCGAAGAGGTGTTCCTCGAACTCGTTGCGACGCCGGCGGCGTGAAGAACTGACTCCCCGCCCGCGCATGACCGATCGCTCGCCGTCCACCACAGCCGCTCTCGACGACTTCGCGACGGGTCGACGCCCACGGCTGTGGTCGATCCTGATGCGCCACGAGTGGCGACTGCTCACGCGCGACGGGCTCAGCGGGTCGGTGCGCCGTCGGGAGAAGGCACTCGCGGCCGGCGGGGGCGTCGCGAAGGGCGGCGGGGTCTTCCGGCGCAGGGCCACCTGGACCGGGCTCGTCGTTCTGCAGGTCGTGCTCCATGCCGCCGGCGGCTTCCTGTACTTCGCGCCGCGGACCTGGCACGACAAGCAGACGTCGCGCATGGCGGCCATCGGCCTCATCGCCTTCCTGTTCACGTTCATGTTGTCGTCCACGATGTCGCGCGTCGTGACCGCGTTCCATGAACGCCGCGACCTCGACCTGCTGCTCGGTGCGCCGATCTCCGCGACGCTGATCCTTTCGATCCGCGTCGTCACCATCGCGCTCGCCACGACGGCGACCTTCGCCTTCTTCGTCTTCCCGTTCGTCGATACCGGCGTCGTGCTGGGTCGCTGGTGGCTGGCGCGGCTCTGGCTGCTCGTGCCGTTGCTCGCGCTGATGACGACCGGGCTCGCGCTGTCCCTGACCGATCTGTTCGTGCGGCTGGTCGGCGTGCGCCGGGCGCGCGTCGGTCTGCAGGTCTTCTCGGCGCTGATCGGCGCCTCGGTCTATCTCGTCAGCCAGGCGCGTCAGTTCCTGCCGCGCGAGACCTCGGCCCGCATGAACGACTGGTTCACGGCGGTCGTGCGGGTCGACGATGCGCCGTGGCCGGTGGAGGCCGTTGCGCGGATCGCGCGTGGCGACCTCGTCGCGTGGGCGGCGCTGGTCGTCGTCGGTGTCGCCATCTTCATCGCGGCCGTGCGTCAGGCGCAGCGGCGCTTCGTCGACGTCGCGCAGACGCCGGAGGCGGACGGGCGCGTGACGAATGTACCGCGGGCGACCGTCGATCGCCGCTTCGACCGCGGCTTCGGTCGCGACCTCTTCACGACGCTGCTGCTGAAGGAATGGCGGCTCGTGCTGCGCGCGCCGCAGCTGATCTCGCAGGTGCTGCTGCAGATGCTCTATCTGTTTCCGCTGATCTTCGTCGGCTTCTCGCACGGCGGCACGATGCGGACCTGGAGCGGACCGGCGCTCGCGTCCGGCATCGTCGCCGTGGCGGCCACGCTGTCGACGTCGCTCGCGTGGCTGACGATCTCGGGCGAGGACGCGCCCGACCTGCTCGCCGGCAGCCCGCGCCGGCGATCGATCATCGTCGGCGCCAAGATCGTGGCGGCCACGTCGCCACCGGTGCTGGCGGTGCTCGTCGGCGCGATCGGCATCGGTGTCAACGCGCCGGTCGACGGTGGCCTCGTGCTCGTCTACGGCGTCCTGTCGTGCACCAGCGCCGCGATCATCGCCGCGGCGTCACCGAGTCCCGGCAAGCGCAGCGACTTCCAGCGCCGCCATAAGGGTCGGATGGGCAGCGGCCTGATCGAGATGCTGCAGTTCCTGGCCTGGGCCGGCGCCGCCGGCGCGGCGGTCGGCGGTCATCCGATCGTCGCGACCGCGCTGACGCTGGTGGCGCTGCTCGCGCCGACGCTGCTGTTCAGGCGAGCGCTCGGGGTGGTGCGCGACGGCTGATCGCGCGCAGGGCGCTCAGCGTCCCTCTTCCTTCGCGCGCAGCCGGAAGCGTTGCAGCTTGCCGGTCTCGGTGCGCGGCAGCACGTCGACGAATTCGATCTGCCGCGGATACTTGTACGGCGCGATCGCCGCCTTGACGAAGGTCTGCAGTTCGACGACCAGCGCATGGCTCGCCTGACGCCCTTCCCGCAGCACGACGAACGCCTTGACGACCTGGCCCCGCTCTTCGTCGGGCGCACCGACGACTCCGCATTCGGCGACCGCGTCGTGTTGCAGCAGCGCCGACTCGACCTCGGGCCCGGCGATGTTGTACCCCGCCGAGACGATCATGTCGTCGGTCCGGGCCTGATGGAAGAAGTAACCGTCGTCGTCCATCAGGAACGCGTCGCCCGGCAGGTTCCAGCCGTCGCGCACGAACTCCTTCTGCCGGACGTCGGCGAGATAGCGGCAGCCGGTGGGACCGCGCAGTGCGAGCCGGCCGACCTGGCCGGCCGGCAACGGCTGCATCGCGTCGTCGACGATGCGCGCTTCGAAACCCGGCACGACGCGGCCGATCGCACCGGGTCGCACGTCTTGGCCCGCGGCCGAGATGTAGATGTGCATGACCTCGGTGCCGCCGATGCCGTCGATCATCTCGAGGCCGGTCGCGCGCTTCCAGGACTGTCGCGTGGCGTCGGGCAGCGCCTCGCCGGCCGACACCGACTGGCGCAAGGTCGTCGTGGCGCCGGGATGCTTTCCCGACTGCAGCAGCAACGCCATCTGTCGATAGAAGGTCGGCGCGGTGAAGACGACGGTCGCGCCGGCCTTCGCGATGGTCTCGATCAGGCCTTCGGGCGTGGTCCGCTCGACCAGGAAGGTGGCGGCGCCGACGGACAGCGGGAAGCACAGCATGCCGCCGAGGCCGAACGTGAACGCGAGCGGCGGCGTCCCGATGAAGATGTCGTCGCCCTCGGGCTTGAGCACGTGGCGACAGAACGTGTCGCACATCGCGAGCACGTCGCGATGGAAGTGCATCGTGGCCTTCGGCTCGCCTGTGGTGCCCGACGTGAACGCGAGCAGGCAGACGTCGTCGCGCGATGTGTCGGCGTTGTCGAACGTGATCGGCCGCCCGACGCACATCGCCTCGAGCGTGGGTTCACGCTGGGTGCGGGCCGACGGCGCCGCGTTGAACAGCACCACGCGCATGAGGCCGGGTGCGTAGTGCTCGCTCGACGGATCGAGGCAATGCGCGATCTCGCCGGCCAGGGCGCCGTCGACCAGCGCGGTGGCGACCTTCGCCTTCACGATGATCTGCCGCAGTTCCTTCGCGCGCAGCAGCGGCATCGTCGGCACGGCGATCAGGCCCGCCTTGACGACGGCCAGCCAGCAGGCCGCCATCATCGGATTGTTGGGGGCGCAGAGCAGCACGCGATTGCCCGTGACGAGGCCGAGCTCGTCGACGAGCACGTGCGCGATGCGGTTGACCTGCGCCAGCAGCTGGTCGTAGCTGGCGAAGACGGGCGACCCGTCGACCATCGCGCCCACCGCGCGTCGCGGCCCGCAGCCCTGTTCGACCTGCGCGTCGAGCAGCGCGGCGGCGCAGTTGAGCCGCGACGGGTAGCGCAGCTCGGGCAGCGTGAAGCGGAATTCGGGCCAGGTGTCGCGAGGCGGCAGATGGTCGGCCGCAAAGGTGTCGACGTGACCCATGTCGAAGGCTGGGGGATCGATGGTCATGCTGCGGTCGCCATCGATGGAGTCTCGGGTCGCGGGATCTTCGGCGTGTCGCGCAACAGCTCGCGGCCGATGATCAGTCGCTGCACTTCGCTCGCGCCCTCGTAGATGCGCAGTGCGCGAATCTCGCGGTACAGCGACTCGACGATGTTGCCCTTCGCCACGCCGGCCCCGCCGAAGAGCTGCACCGCGCGGTCGATGACGCGCTGCGCGTTCTCGGTGGCCGTAAGCTTGGCCATCGCGGCTTCCTTGGTCGTCGCGATGCCCCGCACGTCGCGTTGCCAAGCGGCGCGATAGGTCAGCAGCGCGGCGGCGTCGATCTCGGTGGCCATGTCGGCGAGCGCGACCTGCGTGAGCTGGAAGTCCACGAGCGTCTTGCCGAACATGCGACGCTGCCGGGCTCGGCCGATCGCTTCGTCGAGGGCGCGACGGGCGAAGCCCAGCGCCGCGGCCGCGACCGACGCGCGAAAGATGTCGAGCGTGCGCATCGCGATCTTGAAGCCGTCGCCGATCGGGCCGAGCAGGTGCGCCGAAGGCACGCGGCACGCGGTAAAGCGAAGCGTCGCGAGCGGGTGCGGCGCGATCACGTCGATGCGTTCGGCGATGTCGAGGCCCGGTGTCGACGCAGCGACGACGAACGCGCTGATGCCGCGCGCCCCCGGTTCGTCCGACGTACGCGCGAACACCGTGTAGAAGTCCGCGATGCCGCCGTTGGAGATCCACGTCTTGCAGCCGTCGAGCACGAAGTCGTCGCCGTCGACGCGCGCGAAGGTCCGCATCGCGGCCACGTCGGAGCCGGCATCGGGTTCCGACAGCGCGAAGGCCGCGATGGCCCGGCCATCGGCCACGCGGGGCAGCCACGCGTTCTTCAGCGCCTCGCTGCCGGCCAGCGTGATCGGGCCGGAGCAGTCCCTGCATCGCGAACGCGAAGTCCGCGAGGCCGTCGTGATAGGCGAGTGTCTCGCGGACGATGCAGAGCGCGCGCGAGTCGAGCGTGTCGAGCACGCCGCCGTACGCGCGCGGCACCGCGTAGCGGGTCCATCCACCGTCGCCGAGCATCGCGACGAGGGCGCGGCAACGTTGGTCGTTGGCCTCGCGCGACGCGTCGTCACGATGATGCAGCGTGTCGCGCGACCAGGCGCCGAGGCGCTCGGCCAGCACCCGATGCGGGTCGTCGAAGAACGGCCAGTCGAGGTGCGTGCGGTTCATGTTCGACGACGCTTCAGTCGCGGCTGCCGAGATGCGTCGCGAAGAACGCCAGCGAGCGGCCGTGCGCGAGTGCGGCGGACGGCTGGTGGTAGCTCGGTCGCGCCCAGCAGTTGAAGCCGTGATCGGCGGGCGCGTAGGTATCGATGCGGACGTTCTCGCGATCGCCGACGGCGCCGCGGATCGCGTCGACCTGGTCCGGAGTGATGTGCGCGTCGCGTTCGCCGAAGTGCATCGCCAGCGGAACGGTCAGCGACGACGCGAGCTCGAGCTGCTGCGCGATGCCGCCGCCGTAATAGGCGACCGCGCAGTCGACGCTGCCGTGCGCGGCCGCGCGCCACGCAAGCATGCCGCCCATGCAATAACCCACCACGCCGATGCCGCCGGCCACCGTCGTCATCGCCCGCAACGCTTCGGCGGTCGATGCGATGTCGCGGTCGGCGAGGTCGAGATCGATGGCCTTGCGATAGCCGAAAGCCTGCTTCGTGTCTTCCTCGGCGTAGGTCAGGTCCACGCGCGGTTTCATCCGCCAGAACAGGTCCGGTGCGAGCACCACGTAACCGTCGCTCGCGTACTGCTCGGCGACCGAGCGGATGTGCGCGTTGACGCCCCAGATCTCCTGGAGCACCACGATGCCGGGTGCCGGCTCGGCTGCCGGTGTCGCGGGTGGCATCGCGAGATAGGCCGCGAACGTCTGCCCGTCGAACGAGGGGATGTCGAGCCAGCGATTGCCGGCGTTGGGAGATGTGCTCATGGTTCGATCGTTGATGTGGAAGTACGGATCAGTCGCCCGCGAAGACCGGCGTCCGCTTCGCCGCGAACGCCTCGAAGGCCCGGCGGAAGTCGCCGGTCTGCATGCACAACGCCTGCGCCTGTGCCTCGGTCTCGATGGCCTGGTCGACGCTCATGTTCCATTCCTGATGCAGCATCGTCTTGGTGATGCCGTGCGCGAAGGTCGGACCCGCGACCAGCAGGCCCGCGAACTCGTGCGCCGTGGCCTGCAGCGAAGACGGCTCGACGACGCGATTGAAGAAGCCCCAGGCGAGTCCTTCGTCGGCCGTCATCGCTCGCCCGGTGAACAGCAGTTCGGACGCGCGGCCCTGACCGATCAGGCGCGGCAGCAGCGTGCACGCGCCCATGTCGCAGCCGGCCAGCCCGACACGCGTGAACAGCCAGGCGCAGCGCGCTCGCGGCGTCCCGATGCGGAAGTCGGACGCGAGCGCCAGCATGGCGCCTGCGCCTGCGCAGATGCCGTCGATGGCGGCGATGACGGGCTGCGGACAGCGTCGCATCGCGAGCACGAGGTCGCCGGTCATGCGCGTGAACGCGAGCAGCTCGGGCGTCGACATGGTCGTCAGCGGCCCGATGATCTCGTGGACGTCGCCGCCCGAGCAGAAGTTGTCGCCGGCGCCGCGCACGATCACGCAGCGCACGTCGCGGGCGTAGGCCAGGTCACGGAACAGGTCGCGCAGTTCGGCGTAGGACTCGAAGGTCAGCGGATTCTTCCGCTCCGGCCGGTCGAGCGTGAGCGTCGCGATGCGGCCGTCATCGCCGGTCTCCCAGCGAAAATGCGTGGCCCTGCGGCCGGCCATCGAAGCACGCTCCGCCGTGCTCATGCGGCTTCTCCGCTGGTCGTCTCGCCGATCTGCGTCGACACGTGGATCGCGGTCTTGACCTTGCCGAGCAGGCGGAACAGCTGATCCTGTTCCCGCTCGCTGGTCTCCGCGAACAGGTCGACGATCCATTGTTCGTGATGCGTCGCCATGTCCCTGAAGGCCTTCTTGCCGCGTGGCGTGAGCCTCACGCGCCACGCGCGCCGGTCGTTGTCGACGCCGGTGCGCTCGACCCAGCCTTCGGCTTCGAGCTGATCGGTGATGCCGGTGATGTTGCCGCCCGTGACCATCATGCGACGCGACAGCTCGCCCATCTTCAGCCCTTCCGGATGGCGATCGAGCTGGGCCAGCAGATCGAAGCGCGGCAGCGTGCAATCGAACGCGCCGCGCAGGCGCCCGCGCACCGTGGTCTCGATGAGGTTGCTGCAGGTCAGGAGCCGCAGCCACAACCGCAGCGCACGATGGTCGTCGGCGTCGACGCGTGTCTCCTGATCGAGCGTCGCTTCGATGGCAGCGGTCGCGGCGGCGCGTTCGTGCGGAACGAGGGCGATCACGGGATCTCTGCAAAGATGATTGAAGCCTCAAATTATGAGGTCTCAAGCAGATTGTCAAACGTCGACGTCTCGTCGTGACGCGGCGCCGTTTGCGACGGCCAACAAAAAGGGCGCCGAAGCGCCCTTTCTGCTGGAAGCGAATTGCTTAGAACGAGTGACGAATACCGACCTGGTACGAGTACGGATTCACGTTCTGATGGATACCGACACCGCTGGCCAGGACGCGCGAAGCGTT
Source organism: Beijerinckiaceae bacterium (assembly GCA_964657795.1). Taxonomy (GTDB): domain Bacteria; phylum Pseudomonadota; class Gammaproteobacteria; order Burkholderiales; family Burkholderiaceae_D; genus CAHJXF01. The sequence continues at coordinate 25,328 of CAZZWS010000008.1, read as the reverse complement.
GCCGGCGACGTTGTTGGGAACCTGCGAGCCGTACAGGTTCGCTCCCGTGTACAGACCGCTGTTCGACGCGTCGGCGATGCCCGAGAAACCCTGGTAAGCGTTGCCGGCAGGGCCATTGTCCAGCAGGAACTTGGCGTAGCCGACATAGATGATCGTCCGCTTGGACAAGCTGTACCGGAAGCCGGCGCTGATGTCCTTGGCATGCGGCGTGCCGAGGTTGGTGTTGGCGACGTTCGACGTGCTCTTGTCGAGCAGCTTGCTGTACAGACCCATGAACGTCCAAGCGCCGAACGGCACGGTGACGCCGCCGGAGAACACGTTTTCGCGCAAGGCGACGGTGCTCGTGCTGATCCCCAGCGTCTGGTTGCCGTTGTCGTTCCGCGTACGCCAGTACAGCGCGTGCAGCTTCAGGAAGCCGAAGTCGTACGTGGCCGCCGCGTCGAAGGTGCGGGTGTTGAAGTTGTCGAGGTTCGACTTGATCTCTTCGAAACCGGCACCGAGGAACACCGGACCGGCAGCGTACGTGGCACCGGCACCGTAACGATCGTTACCGCGCTTGGCCTGGCCGGTCGGTGCCGTGGTCACGGCACCGGTCGTTGCGTTCGTGACGGTCGACGGCGAGTTGGTGGTCGACTCGCCGAATTGGTACACACCCGACAGCTGGAAGCCGGCGAAACGCGGCGTGTCGTAATAGACGGCGTTGTCGTTGCGGATCGTGTTGTTGGTGTACAGCGCGCTGACCTGCGACACGAAACCGGCACCGAACGGATCGGCGGTGGCTTGTACCAGGAACAGCGGGTTGTAGCCGCGACCGAAACGCACTTCGCCGAACGGGCCCGCGAGGCCGACGGTCGACGTGCGACCGAACAGGCGGCTGCCCGTGGACGTCGGAACCTGCGACTTCGAACCGCCGAAACCGGCCGATGCGCCGCCACCGATGTTGCCCTGCGCGACAGAGCTGTCGTCGAGCTGGAAACCCTGTTCGAAAATGAAGTTGGCCTTCAGTCCGCCACCCAGGTCTTCCGAACCGCGAATACCCCAGCGCGAACCCGACTCGCCACCGCTGTCGACCGATTTCAGCGTACCGATGTTCGTGTGGTCGAAACGCACATCGCCGTCAGCAATGCCGTAGAGCGTCACGCTCGTTTGCGCTTGCGCGGTGCCAGCAAAGGCGCCGAGTACGGCGGCTGCCATGACGAGTTTTTTCATTCCATTCTCTCCAGAAGTTATCGTGCTGAGGCGGACAGAGCCTCTTTATGTCTTGCCTGTGCGTTGCCGGCTTGTCGCCGGGAACAGTG
>CAZZWS010000008.1:11352-24020 GCA_964657795.1 Beijerinckiaceae bacterium | reverse complement strand
TGCTGAGGCATGACATCGCCTCTTATGTCTTGCCGAAAACTCTTACCAGGGACTAACACCATCGGATAAGTAGTCTTGACGGATTTCATCAAACTTCCATAGATGGCGCAAACTTCTGGTCATCACAATTCCGGAAACCGGGACGTTTGTAGCCTTTGTGCAACACCGGCTCCGGTCTCGACCGTCGTCGGCTGGCGGTCGCTGTGCGGAATTCCCGATGCGCTACCGGGGTTTCCACCGAGCCGCGGCCCTTCATGGATCAGGACATGTCCCGAGATCGAACCATCCCACGCATCACCGCAGATCGCGTCATCGGTGCATTCGACCTGCTGCTGCGCTCCGTCGGATCGCCTCCCGCTCCGGCGCGACCGGTGCCGAGATCCCCGCTGGCGACCGGGCCGCTCGCCGAAACCGACCGGCGGCACGCGGCCGGGCTGATGCGGGTCAATCACGTCGGCGAGGTCTGCGCGCAGGCGCTCTACGCGGGCCAGGCGCTGGCGACGCGCGATCCGGGCTTGCGGGACACCCTGGTCGAGGCCGGCCGGGAAGAGGGCGATCATCTGTCGTGGACGGCGACCAGGCTGACGGAGCTGGAGGCGCGGCCGAGCCTGTTGAATCCGGCCTGGTATGCCGCGTCGTTCGTTCTCGGCTTCGCCGCGGGCAAGGCGGGGGACGCCGTCAGTCTGGGCTTCGTCGTCGAGACCGAGCGCCAGGTCGAAGAACATCTGGCGAGACATCTCGACGCGCTCCCGGCGGCCGATCATGCGTCCCGAGCGATCGTCGACGCCATGCGCGAGGACGAGATCGCCCACGGCCGCAAGGCCCGGGATGCGGGTGCCGCGACGCTGCCGTTGCCGGTCGCGATGGTCATGCGCGGCGCGGCGAAGGTCATGACGACGACGGCCTACTGGATCTGACGTCCGATCGATGGGCGTCGCCGGGCGCGGCATCGATACCCCCGCGCTTCACGCTTCCCGGATCTCGAACGAGTGGGTCAGCGTCGCGGTCTTCGCCAGCATGATGGACGCCGAACAGAGCTTGTCGTGCGATAGCGCGACGGCGCGTTCGACGACAGCGTGCTTGAGGCCCGTTCCGACCACCGTGAAGTGGAAGTGGATGGCCGTGAACACCTTTGGATCGGTTGGGGCCCGTTCGGCTTTCAGCGTGACGTCGCAGCGGCTGACGGCGTGCCGACCGCGCCGCAGGATCATCACCACGTCGTAAGCCGTACAGCCGCCCGTGCCGACCAGGACCATTTCCATCGGGCGCGGCGCGAGATTGCGGCCGCCGATGCCGCCGGGGCTGTCGGGCGGCGCGCCATCCATCGCGACGACATGACCGCTGCCGGTGGTCGCCGTGAAGGCCATGCCGCTGCGCGTCTCGTCGTCGGCCAGACCATTCCAGCTGACTGTCGTTTCCATCCCGTCTCCCATGGCGTTCGCCCTGGGTGTCACGATACGCCGTTACGAAAGGATGCTGCGGTGCAATGACCCGACTCGCCTATCCGCGCGCGAAACGTGAACTGAAAACTCTTGTTTAATCAATGAATTGCTACTGAGCCGCCGCGTCACGGGAGGAAGAATTTGACGAATTTGTCCTGTGCTTGCTACAACGCGCTCGCATTATTTTGCGTTGCATCAATTTTCATCTACAATAGCGTCCATGGAAGCGGCGTGTCGCTTTCGACGATGTCTCCTCCACTCCTCCAAAAGTGGATTAGCCCGAGCCTCATCGCTCGGGCTTTTTTTTGCCGGTCGTATTGGCTGTCGTCGTACCAGCCTCCCGGAGCCACCGCGTTCCTCGAAGATTGACGCTCTCGTCAAAAGTCCTTTATAGTCGCGGGCTTTTCACCGCATGCGCAAGGAAGAGGTCGCCGTTCGAGCGATCAGCGCGCGCGTTTTCAACGGTCGGTCATCGAGCGCCCTGGCGTGTGGATGCCGATCCACATCCGGAACAACTCATGAAAACCTTTTCTGCGAAACCCGCCGAGGTGAAGCACGACTGGTTTGTGATCGACGCAACGGACAAGGTCCTTGGTCGTGTGGCCAGTGAAGTCGCACATCGCCTGCGTGGTAAGCACAAGCCCGAATTCACCCCGCACGTCGACACCGGCGATTTCATCGTCGTCGTCAACGCCGCACGTTTGCGCGTCACCGGCGCCAAGGCGACCGACAAGAAGTACTACCGTCACTCCGGCTATCCGGGCGGTATCTACGAAACCAACTTCGAGAAGATGCAGTCGCGCTTCCCGGGTCGGGCGCTCGAGAAGGCCGTCAAGGGCATGTTGCCCAAGGGCCCGCTCGGCTACGCGATGATCAAGAAGCTGAAGGTCTACGCGGAAAGCACCCATCCGCACGCCGCTCAGCAACCGAAGCCCCTGGAGATCCGCGCATGATCGGCAATTACAACTACGGGACCGGTCGTCGCAAGAGCTCGGTCGCACGCGTCTTCATCAAGACGGGTCAAGGCAACATCGTCGTCAATGGCAAGCCCGTCGACCAGTACTTCGCCCGCGAGACCGGTCGCATGATCGTGCGTCAGCCGCTCGAACTGACCAACCATACGGCGACGTTCGACATCATGGTCAACGTCAGCGGTGGCGGCGAGTCCGGGCAGGCCGGCGCGGTGCGTCACGGCATCACGCGCGCCCTGATGGATTACGACCTGACGTTGAAGCCGGTGTTGTCGAAGGCCGGTCTCGTCACGCGCGATGCGCGCGAAGTCGAACGCAAGAAGGTCGGTCTGCACAAGGCACGTCGACGCAAGCAGTTTTCCAAGCGCTGACCGCCTCGGTACTCGTCGTTCGAGTACGGATCGAAGGGCCGCTCAGTCAGCGGCCCTTTTTTGTTTTTGGCAGTCCACTAGAATCGCGGTCCGCATCGGGTCGCGTTTCGGGTCACCCAGGAATCGTCATGGTCAAGGTCGGCATCGTCGGAGGGACGGGTTACACGGGCGTCGAGCTGCTGCGCATCCTCGCGCAACACCCCGAAGCGCAGTTGACGATGATCACGTCGCGGAAGGAAGCGGGCACGCCGGTCGCCGACATGTATCCGTCGCTGCGTGGCTTCGTGGACCTCGCGTTCTCGGACACGGCGACCGCCGACCTCACGCGGTGCGACGTCGTGTTCTATGCGACGCCCCACGGCGTCGCCATGGCCGATGCGCCGAAGATGATGGCGGCCGGCGTGAAGATCATCGATCTCGCCGCGGACTTCCGGCTCGAGGATCCGGCGTCGTTCGAGCAGTGGTACAAGCTGCCGCACACGGCGCCCGACCTGCTGGCGGAGGCGGCCTACGGACTGGTGGAACTCAACCGCGCAGCGATCGCGAAGGCCCGGATCGTCGCCAATCCGGGCTGCTATCCGACCACGATGCAGCTCGGCTTCGCGCCGTTGCTGCGGGGCGGCCACGTCGAGGCGTCGCACCTGATCGCGGACTGCAAGTCGGGCGTGTCGGGGGCCGGCCGCAAGGCGGAACTCGGCACTGCTTTCAGCGAGGCCGGCGACAACTTCAAGGCGTACGGCGTCACCGGCCATCGGCATCATCCCGAGACGGTCGCGCGGTTGCAGAAACTCTCGCACGAGCCGGTCGGTCTGGTCTTCACGCCGCACCTCGTGCCGATGATCCGTGGGATGCACTCGACGCTCTACGCACGGCTCAAGCCCGAGGCGCGCGGCCTCGACGTGCAGGCGCTCTACGAAGCCGCGTATCGCGACGAGCCCTTCGTCGACGTGCTGCCGCCGGGGTCTCACCCCGAGACGCGATCGACGCGGGCGTCCAACATGCTGCGCATCGCGATCCACCGGCCCGACGGTCCGTCGGGCGACACGATCGTGCTGCTGGTCGTTCAGGACAACCTGGTCAAGGGTGCGTCGGGGCAGGCGGTGCAATGCATGAACGTGATGTTCGGGTTGCCCGAGACGATGGGGCTGCGGCACATTCCGGTGCTGCCCTGACCCTTGGATCCGGCGACGCTTCGATGAGGTACCGCCTGCTGCGCAGTCTCTCGGTCAGCGCGCCGCGGATGACGGTGCGCTCGCACGTGCCGCTCGGACTCAAGATCTGCGCGGGTCTGATTGCGTTCGCGGCAGCCATCGCCATCGGCGTCGTGCTCGGCCGCATCGGAACGGCGCCTGCGCGCGGCGCGGTCGACGCCTCGCTGGGCAGGGCGCTCGCGGAGAATCAGGCGCTGCGCAACGAGCGTGACACGCTGGCGGCGAACGGCGTGGTCGACGCGCGGCGCGTGATGGAGAGCGCGACGATCAGGGAACTCGGCGAGCAGGTGACGCGTCTGGAGGCCGACAACGCGCACCTCAAGGAAGACGTGGCGTTCTTCGAAGCGGCGACCGCCGGCCGGACGCCGGCTTCCGCCATCGATGCGACGAGCGGCATCGCGCTGCGCCGTTTCCAGATCACCGAGGACAAGCCCGCGCACCGCGCGCGGTACCGGCTGCTGCTGACGCAGGACAGCCGGGCCAACCGGGACTTCGTCGGCACGCTGGCTCTGGTCGCGACGGTCCAGCGGGCCGGGCAGAACACGAAGCTGGCGATCCCGGATCCCGCCGTCGGCGCGACGGATGCGGCGACCTACTCGGTCGTGTTTCGGTCGTACAAGCGGATCGACGGCGACTTCGAGCTGCCAGCCGACGCGACGCTCGTCTCGGTCGAGGCGCGCATCCTGGAGCAGGGGACGGTTCGCGTGCGTCAGACCGCGGTGCCCAACGCCACGCCACCCGCGTAAGCTCGGCCTCTCAACCACTGCGAGACTGACCATGTTCGGCAAGAAGGATGCGCCCAAGACCACGATCGACAGCCTGATCGGGGCGACCACGCGAATCGACGGCGACGTGAGCTTCAGCGGCGGCCTGCGCGTCGACGGCCACGTGCGCGGCGACGTGACGGCCAGCGACAAGACCGCCGGACTGCTGGTCGTCGGCGAGAGCGGTCGCATCGACGGCAACGTCGTGGTCGGCCATCTGATCGTCAACGGCAGCGTTCAAGGGGCGATCTCCGTTTCGGGCGTCGTCGAACTGCAGGCCAGGGCCCGGGTCACCGGCGAATTGCGTTATCGATCGCTCGAACTCCATCGGGGCGCCGTCATCGAGGGGATCGTGTCGCATGCCGACGGCGATCTGGTGCGTGCGGACCTCAAGGTGGGGACGGTCGCGCAGGCGCTCGCGCCGTCACCGCCGCAGCTCGAGGGGACGACGATCCCGCAACGCGGCCATTCCTAATCGCGTAAGCTGGCGTACCATCTTGTATTGGCCGACGCCGACCCGACGTGGCTTTCTCGTCCACGTCCACATTTACGTTCACGTCCACGTTTGACGCATATGTGTCAGGCCCGTCTCAGGAATCCATCATGAACGCTGTCACCGAATCGATCTCGCTCGCTCCCGCCCCGCTGGTCTTCACCGATGCCGCCGCCATCAAGGTGAAAGACCTGATCGAGGAAGAGGGCAATCCCGACCTCAAGTTGCGCGTCTTCGTGCAGGGCGGCGGCTGCTCCGGCTTCCAGTACGGTTTCACGTTCGACGAGATCGTCAACGAGGACGACACCGCCATGGACAAGAACGGGGTCACGTTGCTGATCGACTCGATGAGCTACCAGTATCTGGTCGGCGCTGAAATCGACTACAAGGACGACCTCGAAGGCGCCCAGTTCGTCATCAAGAATCCCAACGCCACGTCCACCTGCGGCTGCGGCTCGTCGTTCTCGGCCTGATCCGGCTGTCTGGACGAGCAAGCGAAGGGCGCTACGGCGCCCTTTTGCATTGGCCGCGCCTCTGCTCCTTCGTCAGCGCGGATGGATCGCGCCGAGGATGCGCAGGCCGGCCGCGCCGGTGACGGCGGGCAGGTTGCCCGGCCGATTGGCCAGGCAGCGCATCGCCAGCCACGCGAAGGCCATCGCCTCGACGTGCTCGGGCGCGATGCCGCCCGCGTCGACGGAGGCACTCGTCATGACCCGAACGCGCTTTCCCGCCGCCTCCAACGCGCGGCCGAGCCGGCCGACGAGGTCGGTGTTGTAGGCGCCGCCGCCGCAGACGATCAGTTGATCCGGGGCGCCGGCATCGCGCAGGATCGAATCGACCACGACGCGCGCCGTCAGCGCCGCCAGCGTCGCCTGCACGTCCACGGCACGGCGCGCGCGGCCGTCTGCCAGCAACGCCGCATCGAGCCAGTCGAGATCGAACAGGTCGCGCCCCGTGCTCTTCGGCGGCGGCCTGGCGAACCAGGGATCGGCCACGAGCCGATCGAGCAACGCGTCGTCGACCACCCCGCTCGCGGCCCAAGTGCCGTCCGCATCGTAGGTCGGCCCGCGATGGCGCCGGATCCAGCCGTCCAGCAAGACGTTGCCGGGACCGCAGTCCCAGCCGCGGACCGGCGCGGCGGGATCGATCGGCAGGTCCGTGACGTTGGACATGCCACCCAGATTGAGCACGATGCGGTGCGCGTCCGGGCGGCGGAAGACCGCGTCGTGGAAGGCCGGCACCAAGGGGGCGCCCTGGCCGCCGGCGGCCACGTCGCGGCTGCGGAAGTCGGCGACGACCGTGACTCCGGTGCGCTCGGCGAGACGGGCCGGCGCGTTGATCTGGATCGTGAAGCCCAGTTCGGGTCGATGGCGGACGGTCTGCCCGTGCGTGCCGATGGCGGTGATCGCGGCGGCGGTCAGGCCCGTGGTGGTCAGGAGTCGGGCGACGAGGTCGGCGTGAAGGTCGACCATCGCGTTCGCCGCGACGGCCGCGCGATGGAGTTCGTCCGGTCCGTCGCGCTGCAGGTCGAGCAGCGCGCGTCGCAGTTCTTCATCGAACGGTGCGCTCGCCGCGCCGAGCAGGGTCGGCGTCGCGGCGTCATCGGCGCATGCCGTCACCACGGCATCGGCTCCGTCGAGGCTGGTCCCCGACATGATCCCGATGAACAGGCGTTTCACGCCCTCACCAGCGCATTCGGCCGCGCAATCACCCGCGCACTGGGCGCATTCAGCCGCCCGGCGAACGCGCCGCGCCGAGGGTCCGCGTCGTGCCGTTGCCGCCCGCCGTCGCTGCGGACGCCGTCATCGCGGTGCCTTCGCTGGCGCGCAGCAACGCGATCTGACGATCGAAATCGCCGGCGACGCTGTGGAACGCCGTCATCTCGCCGCGCCCGATCGGTGGCGCGTCCGGCAGGACCGCCGTCAGCGGGTTGGTCGCGTGATCGGAGATGCGGAACTCGTAGTGGAGATGCGGCCCGGTCGCCCAGCCGGTCATGCCGACGTAGCCGATCAGGTGGCCCTGCTCGATGTGCTGGCCGCGCTTGAGGCCGGACGCGAATTGCGACAGGTGGCCGTACAGCGTCGAGTAGACGCCCTGGTGACGAATCACGACGACGTTGCCGTAGCCGTTCTTGACGCCGGCGAAGTCGACCGTGCCATCGGCCGTGGTCCGCACCGGCGTGCCGATCGGCGCCGCGAAGTCGACGCCGGTGTGCTGGCGCCACACGTTCGCGATGGGATGGAGGCGACCGCCGAAGCCCGAACTGATCCGCGTGAACGCCAATGGTGTCCGCAGGAACGCGCGGCGCAGGCTGCGGCCGTCGAAACCGTAGTAGTGGCCCGCCAGCGGGGCATCACCGGCAACCGGCGAGGCGCCGTTGTACCAGAGCGCCGAATGCGACTTCCCCGCGTTGACGAATTCGATCGCGAGGATGCGTCCGGCGCGGACGAATTCGCCGTTCTGGTAGTAGCTCTCGTAGACCAGGCGGAAGCGATCGCCGCGTCGCAGGTCGTGGTAGAAGTCGACGCCGCCGGAGAAGATCTCGGCGATCTGCGTCGCGATGCCGTCCGGCAGGTTGGCGGCGTCGGTGGCGGCGAACAGCGACGTACGGATCTCGCCCGACGCCAGTTCGACGCGCCGTTCGTTGGCGCTGGCTTCGTCGTGTGCGCTGAAGGCGTCGCCGTGACGCTCGATCACCAGCGAGTGGGCGTTCTGCGCCGCGTCGATGTCGCGACCCTCGCTGGTGCTGTGCGCGTAACGCAGCCATTGAAGCGCGCCGTCGTCGTCGACGTGAGCCTGCACGAGCCGACCGGGCTTGAGCTGCGCGAGCGCGCGGGCGGAAGGCGATGAGCGCAGGAAGGTTTCAGCGCTGCCGTCCGAGACACCCAGGCGCGTCAGCAGCGTCCCGAGCGTATCGCCGCGACGAATGCGTTCTTCGGTGACGAAGAGGTCGTCGCGGCTCGCCAGCGCTTCGAGCTGGGCGCGCATGTCGGGAACGGCGAGTTGCTCACTGATGCGGCGCGCAGGCGGTAACGGGCCGTCGTCCACGACGGCGAACGCGGCGACCGCGCCGCCGAACATCAGCACGGCCGCGGTGGCGAGAATCGGGCGACGGTGACTGCGAAAGAGCGACGAGGCGAATCCGCAAGCGGCCGCTCGCGGCGGATACGACGGTGCGGCGGGATCTGACGAGGACGCGGACGAGGGTGCGGACGGGGGTGCAGACACGGGTTGCAAGCGCGTGGGGGTCGCGACGTCGGCCATCGGTCGAGGTGGAATCCGGCGATTCCACGAGTTCGGTACACGGAAGGATGACCGCGCGAATCAGTGTTTGGCTGATGGCGGAACATGGACGCGCGGAAAATGAGCGAGCGGAGATTCTAGCATGGTCCGATCCGGGTTCCGGTCGTGAAACATGACGCCGTGATGACTCGCCAGCCGGGGATGTCGCAGGTATCGCACAGGCTAGAATTCCGCTCCGTCGCCGCATCGGTCGCGACGCCACCGACATCCATGCTCGTGTCCGTCCTCCCCGCTTCCTTGCCATTCCCACGCGCCGAACGCGCACCGCTCGCCGACATCGGCGTGGACGACGCCCTAGCGATCGTGCAGCAGGGCGTCGACGAGCTGATCGTGCCGGCGGAGTTCGCCGCCAAGCTCGCGCGGTCGCACGACGCCGGGCAGCCGCTGCGCGTCAAGCTGGGCCTGGACCCGACCGCACCCGACCTGCACATCGGGCACACCGTGGTCCTCAACAAGATGCGTCAGCTGCAGGAGCTCGGGCACACGGTGATCTTCCTGATCGGCGACTTCACGGCGTCGATCGGGGATCCATCGGGTCGCAACGCGATGCGGCCGCCGCTCACCCGCGAGCAGATCGAAGCCAACGCCCGGACCTATTTCGCACAGGCCAGCCTCGTGCTCGATCCCGCGCGGACCGAGATTCGCTACAACAGCGAATGGAGCGATCCGCTCGGCGCCCGCGGCATGATCCAGCTCGCGGCGCGCTACACGGTGGCGCGCATCCTCGAGCGCGACGACTTCGCCAAGCGCCTCAAGGCCGGCACGCCGATCTCGGTCCACGAACTGCTCTACCCGCTGATGCAGGGCCACGACTCGGTCGCGTTGAAGAGCGACCTCGAGCTCGGCGGCACCGACCAGAAGTTCAACCTGCTGGTCGGGCGCGAACTTCAGCGCGACGAGGGCCAGGAACCGCAATGCATCCTGACGATGCCGCTGCTCGAAGGGCTCGACGGCGTCGAGAAGATGTCGAAGTCCAAGAACAACACCATCGCCATCACGGAAGCGCCCAACGACATGTTCGGCAAGCTGATGTCCGTGTCCGACGAACTGATGTGGCGCTACCTCGACCTGCTTTCGTGGCGTCCGAAGGCCGAGCTCGCGCGGCTGCGTGCCGACGTCGAGGGCGGCCGCAATCCGCGCGACGTCAAGGTCATGCTCGGGCAGGAACTCGTCACCCGTTTCCACGATGCGGCCGCGGCCGAAAGCGCGCTGCGCGACTTCGAGCATCGCTCCCGCGGCGGCGTGCCGGACGACATGCCGGAGCTGACGCTCCACGGCGCGCCGCTGGCCATCGGCGCGTTGCTGAAGCAGGCCGGGCTGGTCGCGTCGTCGTCCGAGGCGTTGCGCAACGTCGAACAGGGCGGCGTCCGCATCGACGGCGTCACGATCGCCGATCGTGGCCTGAAGCTCGACGCCGGTCGCTACGTCGTCCAGGTCGGCAAGCGTCGCTTCGCACGCGTCGTGCTCGTTTGACATCCGAGGCAGGTTCATGAAGCTCTGGAGCGACTCCTTCGTCGACGGCGGCGCCATCCCGGCCGAATACGCGTTCGGCACGATCGATGCCGAGACTCACGTCGCGCTGTCCGCCAATCGCAATCCACACCTCGCCTGGAGCGACCTGCCGGCCGACACGCGGTCGCTCGCGTTGATCGTGCACGACTACGACGTGCCGAGTCGTCCCGACGACGTCAATCAGGAAGGGCGCGTGGTGCCTGCCGATCTCGCACGGGTCCAGTTCTTCCACTGGATCCTGTTCGACCTGCCCGCCCGCTTGCCGGGCATCGCGGCGGGGTCCTTCTCGCACGAGGTCACGGCGCGCGGCAAGGCGGGCCCGATGATCGCGCACAGTCCGGTCGACGGCGCGATCCAGGGTCTCAACGGGTACACCGACTGGTTCGCCGGAGACCCCGACATGGCCGGCGACTACTACGGCTACGACGGACCGTGCCCGCCGTGGAACGACAGCATCCGTCATCACTACGTGTTCACGCTCTACGCGTTGTCGGTGGAGCGCCTGCCGGTCTCGGGTCGCGTGACCGGCGAGGCCGTCCGGCAATCGTTGGGGGGCAACGTGCTCGCGGAAGCGGCGATCACGGGTCTCTACACGCTCAACCCGGACCTCACGTGATCGATCTCGTCGTCGTCCGGCACGGCGAGACCGACTGGAACCGGATTCGTCGCCTGCAGGGGCACACGGACGTCGCGCTCAACGAGACCGGGATCGAGCAGGCCGTGAAGCTGGCCGTCGCGCTCGCCGACGAACGCATCGCGGCGATCCATTCGAGCGACCTCGGTCGTGCGTTGGCCACGGCCCGACCGGTCGCCGCGGGCCTCGGACTGCCGGTGACGTCCCACGTGTCGCTGCGCGAACGCAACTACGGCGTCCTCGAAGGGCTGACCTACGCCGAGATCGAGGAGCGTCATCCGGAAGAAGCCGAACGGATGCGGGGCCGCGACGTGACGACGCGTTTCGTCGACGGCGAGAGCCAGCAGGAGTTCTTCACGCGCGCCACCGACGCCATCCGGGGCATCGCCGAGGCCGAAGCGCGGCTGCCGGCCGCCGACCTGATCGAGGGCCATCGCAAGGTGCTGATCGTCACGCACGGCGGCGTGCTCGACATGCTCTATCGCGCGGCCTGCGGAAAGGCGCTCGATGCACATCGCGACTGGCCGACGCCGAACGCCGTCATCAATCGTTTCGGGTTCGTCGACGGACGCTTCGTCCTGCAGGCCTGGGCCGAAGCGACGTAAAGAGTCTTTACTTCACGGTGTCTGCGAGCGGCTTCGCGGACGACGGATTCGCGGGGTCCACGAACACCGTCTCGTAGGTCGCGTAGACCGAGCAGTACATCCATGTCACTAGCAGCATCGCCAGCGGCGCGGCGATGACGACCACGACGCTCATCAGGTTCAGCATCACCGCGACGAGCGCCAGCACGATGGACAACACGAACCACACCATCAGCCAGCCGAGCCCGTAGACCGTGAACGCGGCGCGGTTGCGCCACACCGCGACGAGGCTGAAGAACAAGGCCTTGCCGACCGGCAGGCCGTGCCACGCCACCAGCATCGGGGCGTACCACATCAGCATCGCGATCGGCAGGTAGATCACGCCCCGCTCGATCTGGACGACGGTGTTGCGGATCGCTTCCTGTTGTTCGGCTTCGGTCATCGGAACCGGCGTCGCGTCCTGCGGTGGCTTGGTCGCACCGGCGTCCGGCTTCGGTGGCGTCGTCGCGCCGCCCGCCGCCGCAGGCGACGTTGTCGAGTCGGCGACGGGCTCCACGCGAAACGCGTCGGGGCCGCTGACCACGAGCACGATGAAGATCAGCGAGACGGTCTGGATCGCGCCGAGCGTGAGCAGCCGGAGCAACGTCTCGCGGCCACTGCGGAAAGCCGCGAAGATCAGCACCGGGTGCACGGGCAGGCCACTGCGCGCGACGCGACAACCCTGCAGGAAGCCGATCGTGAGGACCGGGCTCAGGACGGCGACCAGGACGCCGCCCAGCAGGTTGATCAAGGTCCCGGACACGAACGGCAGCGTGCCGAGCGCCTGCGCCAGCCACGCCACCAGCGCGTCGGCGCCGAGCAGCGCGAGGCAGCAGAGGAAAAGCATCGCGGCGAAGCTGAATGGCTGGCGGCGGAACAGTTGCCAGCCAGAGCCGACCCATTGCCAGCCGGAAAGCGCCCCGAGCCCGAGAGCCTGCATGTCAGGCCTCGCGCCGCAAGGACACGGACGGAGAGCTGCCCGTTGCCTCGTCGCGACGGCGTCGCAGGATGCGCTCGAAGTGGCCGGGATCGTGTGGCGTCAGCAGTTGCGCCGGCCGTGGGCGATGGAAGTCGTCGAGCCGCGACAGCCAGAAGCGCAGGGCGCCGGCGCGCAGCATCGTCGGCAGCGCGGCACGCTCGTCGTCGGTCAGCTCGCGTTCGCCTTCGTACGCCTCGACGAAGGCCTGCAGGCGCTCCTCGTCGAAGGCGCCGGTGGCGAGGTCGACGCACCAGTCGTTGAGGCAGATCGCGAGGTCGAGCACGAAGACGTCGTCGCCGGCGAAGTAGAAATCGATGATGCCGCCGATCGTCAGATCGGTGGTGATGCTCGGGTTCCCCGCCGCG
>CAZZWS010000008.1:10968-11342 GCA_964657795.1 Beijerinckiaceae bacterium | reverse complement strand
GTCGCCGGGGTCGTCGTCGATGAAGAGCACGTTGTCGCGGAACACGTCCGCGTGGATCGCACCGCGCGGCAGGTCGCGGGTCGTCACGTGCCACGCCGCGTTCAGCAACGCGACCTCGCCGTCGAGGAGTCGGCACTGCTCGTCATCGAGATACGGACGCACGCGCGACGCCGTGTCCACGCACCAGGCCGCGCCCCGCGGATTGGGTTGCGACATCGCGAAGTCCGACACACGCAGATGGAGTCGGGCCAGTTGCCGGCCCATCGCCGCGCAATGGGCCGGACGCGGCCGCTCGACCGATCGTCCCGGCAGCCGCGTGACGATCGCGGCGGGCTTGGCGGCCAGCATCGAACACAACGCGCCGCGGCGATCAA
>CAZZWS010000008.1:0-10937 GCA_964657795.1 Beijerinckiaceae bacterium | reverse complement strand
GCCCCGCGAGGTGCTTCATCAACGCCAGATAGAAGGGCAGTTCGACGAGCGACAGACGTTCGAACAGCGTGACGACGAACTCGTGATGCGCAGTGCCGTCGCTCGTCGTCACGAAGAAATTGCTGTTCTCGATGCCCGACGCGATGCCCCGACATGCGATCAGCGCGCCGACGTCGTGCTCGGCCAGCCAGGCAGCGAGCGTCTGCGGGTCGAGCGCCGTGTAGACCGCCATCGCACTGCGGACAGCCGATCAACGCACGGGACCGACACCGTCGCCATCGATCGGCGGGCAGGCGGTGGCGGACTTGCGTCGAGTGCTCAAGCGATCAGAACTCGAAGAGAGTCCACTGCGCCGGGCGGACACCGTTGCCCAGTTCGCCGCTGCTGGTCATCGAACCGGTGCCGTCGGGATCGACGAGCAGATAAGGCTTGCCGATGCTGGGCGTGACGCGGACCGCGTACAGCTTGCCGCCGCGCGTGCGGAATTCCTCGATCTTGGTGCCGCCTTCACCCTGCTTGATGGTGATCTGCGGATTGTCTTCGTCGTCGGCGGCGCCGGGCGTGTTCGAGAGCCTCGGCGGCGGCGGAATGTCGGGCAGCGGCTCGAGTCCCTTCGGCGATGTCTGCGCGAACGCATTCACGCTCATCAACGAAGCGGCGACGACCAGCGATGAACGGAGGAGGGTCGAACGCAGGACGGTCAGTCTGGACATGGTCAACCTCGCGAAGAAATGCCGAACGGAAAGCTCATAGATAGAGCATCTGCTCGATTTCGGAAGAGGTGGGTTCGATGCTGCGACGTTCGTAGAACGCGAAAATCACCTCGATGACATCTTCCGCCGTGTCGACCACCGTCATCAGGTCCAGATCGTCGGGGCGCACGAGACCGCGTGTGACGAGTTGACCGCGCATCCAGTCGAGCAGTCCCGACCAGAACGCGCTCCCGACGAGCACGATCGGCATCACGCGCGTCTTGCCGGTCTGGATCAGCGTCAATGCCTCGCTGAGTTCGTCGAGCGTTCCGAACCCGCCCGGCATGACGACATAGGCCGACGCGTACTTCACGAACGCGACCTTACGCGAGAAGAAATGCCGGAACCGTAGGACGACATCCTGATAGTCGTTGCCCTTCTGTTCGTGGGGCAGCTCGATGTTGAGACCGACCGATGGCGCCTTGCCTTCGAAGGCGCCCTTGTTGGCCGCCTCCATCAGGCCGGGGCCGCCGCCGGAGATCACCGCGAAGCCCGAATCGGCCAGCAGTCGCGCGATCTTCTCGGTCGTTTCGTACTCGGGGGTGCCGGCGGGAATGCGGGCCGAGCCGAAGATGCTGACGGCGGGTCGGATGTCCGCGAGGCGCTCGGCCGCCTCGATGAACTCTGACATAATTCCCAGCACATGCCACGACTCGCGGGCCTTCATCGTGGGGGCGGTCTTGGCCGAATGCGCCGTCGAAAATTCGTTCCGGCGTCCCCGATTCCAGGTGCCGCGCCGCGTGCCGTCGAGTTCGCGCAAGGTGGGCACGAGTTTCGGATCTTTCATCGGGGCGATATGGATTTGCTGTTGTTGGTGGACGGCTCGAGCTACTTGTATCGCGCGTTCCACGCGTTGCCCGACCTGCGGAACAAGGCCGGTGAGCCGACCGGCGCGATCTACGGCATGGTGTCCATGCTGCGCCGCCTGAAGCAGGATGTCGCGGCACAGTATAGCGCCGTGGTTTTCGACGCTCCGGGCAAGACCTTCCGCGACGACTGGTATCCCGAGTACAAGGCGACGCGCTCCTCCATGCCCGAGGATCTGGCGCGTCAGATCGTGCCGATCCACGCCGTCGTCGCGGCCCTGGGCTGGCCGATCCTGATGATCGACGGGGTCGAGGCCGACGACGTCATCGGCACGTTGACCAAGCGCGCGACGGCATCGGGCCTGCGCACGCTGGTGTCCACCGGCGACAAGGATCTCGCGCAGCTGGTCGACGACCACGTGACGCTGATCAACACGATGAACCGGCCACCGATCTCGGGTCCGGCCGCGCATTGGCATCAGGCCGGCGACGTGCTCGACATCGAAGGCGTGAAGGCCAAGTTCGGCGTCGCGCCGGATCGCATCGTCGACTACCTGACGCTGGTCGGCGACACCGTCGACAACGTGCCGGGTGTCGACAAGGTCGGCCCGAAGACCGCGGCCAAGTGGCTCGCGCAATACGGTTCGCTGGACGAGGTCGTCGCTCACGCCGCCGAGATCAAGGGCGCCGTCGGCGACAACCTGCGGCGCGCGCTCGACTGGTTGCCGATGGCGCGGAAGCTGGTGACGGTCAAGACCGACTGTCCGCTGACGGAGGTGCCGGACATCGCGTCCGCGCTGCTGGCGCGCGACGAGGACCGCGACGCGCTGCTCGAATTGTTCGATCGCTACGGCTTCCGGACGTGGCTGAAGGAAGTGGCGGTCGAGGACGCGGCGACGAAGGTCGACGAGATGGGGTCGCCCGACGCGAGCGAGGATGTCGCGGCGGTCGTCGACGAGACGTTGCCGGCCGTGACTCCGGGCGCCGACATCGAGCGCCGCTACGAAGCGATCCTCACGCATGACGCGCTGGCCACATGGCTCGCGCGCATAGCCGGCGCCGAGCTCACGGCCTTCGATACCGAGACCACGTCGCTCGACGCGATGCAGGCGAAGCTGGTCGGGATGTCGTTCTCCGTCGAGCCGGGCATCGCGGCCTACCTGCCGCTCGCGCATCGCACGATGGACGCCGGCGCCCCGCAGCAGCTGCCGTTCGACGAGACGCTGGCGTTGCTGAAGCCGTGGCTCGAGGACGCGACGAAGCCCAAGGTCGGCCAGAACCTCAAGTACGACACGCACGTGCTGGCCAATCACGGCATCGCGTTGCGCGGCATCGTCCACGACACGCTGCTGCAGTCGTACGTCTACGAGTCGCATCGCAACCACGGCCTCGAAGACCTCGCGCGTCGCCACGTCGGCGTGCAGGACCTGGTGTCGTACGAGGACATCTGCGGCAAGGGCGCGAAGCAGATCGGCTTCGACGAGGTGAGCATCGACATCGCCACGCAATACGGCGCCGAGGACGCGGACCTGACGCTGCGTGTGCATCGCAAGCTCCATCCCTGGATCGCCGGCGATTCCGAACTCGACAGCGTCTATCGCACGATCGAGCTGCCCACGTCGGTGGTGCTGCAGAAGATCGAACGCAACGGCGTGCTGGTCGACGCCGACCTGCTGAACCGGCAGGGCGCGGAGCTCGGCGCGAAGATGGCGGAGCTCGAAGCGAAGGCGTTCGAACTGGCCGGCCAGCCGTTCAACCTCGGTTCGCCGAAGCAGATCGGCGAACTGCTGTTCGACAAGCTCAAGCTGCCGGTCGCGCGGCGCACGGCGAGCGGCGCGCCGTCGACCGACGAAGACGTGCTGGCGAAGCTCGCCAACGATTTTCCGCTGCCGAGAGTGCTGCTCGACCACCGCGCGCTGTCGAAGCTCAAGAGCACGTACACCGACAAGCTGCCGAGGATGGTCAACCCGTCCACCGGCCGCGTGCACACCACCTACGCGCAGGCGGTGGCCGTGACGGGCCGGCTGGCCTCCAACGATCCCAATTTGCAGAACATCCCGGTCCGTACGGCGGAAGGCCGACGCATCCGCGAGGCCTTCATCGCGCCGGAGGGATCGACGATCGTGTCGTCCGACTACTCGCAGATCGAGCTTCGGATCATGGCGCACATCTCCGGCGACGAGAGCCTGATCGACGCGTTCGCGACGAACCAGGACGTGCATCGCCGCACGGCGGCCGAGGTCTTCGAGACCACGCCCGACGCGGTCACGAGCGAGCAGCGGCGCTACGCGAAGGTCATCAACTTCGGGCTGATCTACGGCATGAGCGCGTTCGGCCTCGCGGCCAACCTCGGCATCGAACGCGATGCGGCGAAGTTGTACATCGACCGCTACTTCATGCGCTATCCGGGCGTGGCCGCGTACATGCACGAGACCCGCGTCAGCGCGGCGGTCAAGGGCTACGTCCAGACGGTCTTCGGACGCCGGCTATGGCTGCCCGAGATCCGCGGTGGCAACGGCCCCCGACGCGCCGCGGCGGAGCGCGCGGCGATCAACGCGCCGATGCAGGGCACGGCGGCCGACCTGATCAAGCGCTCGATGATCGCGGTGCAGGACTGGCTGGAGCGCGAAGGGATGGCCACCAGGATGATCATGCAGGTGCACGACGAACTGGTGCTGGAGGTGCCGGATGCCGAGCTCGCCGAAGTGCGCGGGCGCGTCCCGGAGCTGATGGCTTCGGTGGCCGAACTCAAGGTGCCGCTCGAAGTCGAGTTGGGAGCGGGACCTAACTGGGACGAGGCCCACTGACGTCATTGAGCCGTAGCATGTCGTCCAGATTGAAGCGGACTTTCCGGGTATCTAGCGTCTTGTCCGGTTTACACGGGATGTAGCGAACGATGGATCTCGTCACCGCGATTGTCTTCGCGTCTTTTGCCGGATGCGCGGTCTGCATGGCGTTGGCCACGAGGTTCAGGAAGACAAGCGGCTTCCAGTCGATGGGCTATGTCTTCGCGATGGTTCTGTTAGGCGCTGTCACCGTCAACGCACTTGCGGAACAGCAGAGCTGGTGGCGCATCACTGCCGATGTGGCTGCACTCTGCCTGCTTGGCTACAGCTTCTTCCGCGGCATCCACAGGGCCCGGATCGCAGACCCCGTCTAGCCAGGGCGTGCCCGACCGATCAACCAGGATCAGCCCTTGTCCCCGGCGAGTCGAACCCCGGCTTCCCAAGTTGTTCCCGCTTCTGCACCACCTTCAGAAACCGCGACGTGTCGTAGCCCTGCTGCTCGAAGATCTTCAGCATCTCCTGGTACTTCGCGTCGCTGATCTCCGGCGTCCGCGAGAATACCCAGCCCAAGCTCTTGTCCTTGTAGCCGATCAACGTGTACTGGTAAGCGTCGTCGACATAGATCGTGGTCTGGCTGGCGGAGATCGGGCCGAACAGGCGGACGCTCCAGTAGGCGTTGTCGGTCTTCGGGTCGGGCGTGTCGACGAACTCGTATTTCTTCACCTCGCTGTCGAAACTTCCTTTGCGAGCCTCGAAGTTCTCGGTGATCTTGCCGTCGTCGCGCAGCGTCCAGGTCGTGTGCACGTCGACCATGTTCTTCTCGAGGAAGTACGGGATGTGGGCGACGATGTACCAGCGACCCATGTACTTGGGCAGGTCGACGTTGGCGTAGGTCAGCGGCACGTCGGCGCGCGGATTCGGATTCTTCGGCGTGTCCGCACACCCGGTCGATACGGCCACGATGGCCATGGCCGCGACCAGCGTCGCTCCGTGGTTCATCAGGTTGTTCTTCATCGATGCGCCTCCGTGATCGATCCGTGCCGGATCGCTGCGCAAGACTAGCCGATGAGACCCGCGATACCGGCTAGGGCGCCGACGATAATCAGCCACAGCGGATTGATCTTCGTGCGTAGGACAAAGATCAATGTGATCACCACGGCGATGCCTTCGCGCCAGCCGTTGTCGCCCGACACGAATAGCACCCAGGCGCCGGCCGCGAGCAGACCGACGGACATCGGCGCCAGCCCGTTGCGCACCGCGCGACCGAACGGTCCGATCGCGCCCGACCGGCGGCTGGACACGCGCGTGGTGACGAACGTCAGAAGCGCCGGTGGCACGATCACCGCGCTCGTGGCGCCGATGGCGCCGAGCCATCCCGCGACCTGCCAGCCGACGAGCGTCACGAACAGCATGTTCGGTCCGGGCGCCGCCTGCGCGATCGCGTAGGCTGCGGCGAACTGCTCGTCGCCGATCCAGTGGTGGACGTCGACGACGTAGCGATGGATGTCGGGCGCGAGCATGATCACGCCGCCGCCCACGGCCGCGAAGGACAGCATCGCCAGATGCGTCGTCAGCAGCCACAGCGTGCTCCCGCTGTCGTCGTCCATCACGCGGCCCCTCGTTCCCTGAACCAGGCGATGGCGACGGCGACCGGCGCGAGCACCAGTACCACCACGACCAGCGGCCAACGCATCACGCCGACCCCGACGAAGGCCAACGCGCAAAGCGCGACCTGCACGACTCGATTGACGGACCAGTAGCCCGGGGCGGCGATCGCCTCGTCCTCGATCGCGGCGCGCTGGAACAGGTTGATCCCCATCTTGACCGCGGTCGCGAGGATCAGGCCGACGGCCACCGCCGACATGCCGCTCAACGCGTGCTTGACCGGCGCGATGCCGCCGTAGTGCTGCCACAGGACACCGAGCACGACGACGATGCACGCCGGGCCGAGCACCATGCCCGCGAGTGCCGCGCACGCGCCGGTAAAGCCCGCGTACCGCTGGCCGATCATCACGGACAGGTTGCAGATGGTCGGACCCGGCATGACCTGCGCGATGGCGAGCAGGCTCGCGAACTCGCGAGCGTCGAGCCATTTGCGTTTCTCGACCAGCGCGCGGTAGGCGAACGGCAGTACGCCGCCGAAGCCGGACAGCGCGAGTCGCGAGAACGCCACGAACAGTTCGCCCGGTCCGATCGCGCGCGGCGCCGGGGCGTCGTCGTCGGACGGCGCCAGCGCGTCGGGGACCTGGGGGTTGCTCGCTGACATCGATCCGGGGAAGGGGTGCGAGGGCCCGGCCTCGCGGAAGGCCTGGATTACAGCACAGCGCGAATGCCCGAAGCGCGCGCGACGCCGCCCGGTCCTCACATCCTGTCGTCTGCGGTGCGGCGGTCGCGGGATAGGGCGCGCATCGCGTACCGGGTCGCGGGACCGGACTTCGGCTGCCTTACACTTCCGCCCGCATCGGCGCGCGAGATCACGCGTCGCCCGATGCCGACCCTCCCAATCAGCGAACAGGAACCAACGATGAGCATCCTCGAACAGGAAGTGGCGAGTCACTTGCCGAAGACGTCCTTCACGCGTCGTGGCTTCGTGGTGACCGCCCTCGGCACCGGCTTCGCGGCGGCGGTGTTGCCGGTCGGTGCGCAGACCATCACGACCGACAGCGACGGCCTGACCGCGGGCGAGGTCTCGATCCCGGTGCCCGATGGCGCGATCCCGGCCTACCGTGCGCAACCCGTCGGCAAGACCAACCTGCCGACCGTGATCGTGATCCAGGAAGTCTTCGGCGTGCACGAGCACATCAAGGACCTGTGCCGGCGCCTCGCGAAGCTCGGCTACCTCGCCGTCGCGCCGGAGTTGTATGCGCGGCAGGGCGATCCGGCGAAGTATCCGAGCATCGGCGACCTGATCACGAATGTCGTCTCGAAGGTGCCCGACGCACAGGTGGCCGGCGACCTCGATGCGACGGTCGCATGGGCCGCCAAGAACAACGGCAATCCGGACAAGCTGGCAGCGACCGGCTTCTGCTGGGGCGGTCGGCAGACGTGGCTGTTCGCCGAACACAACGGGGCGCTGAAGGCCGGCGTCGCGTGGTACGGCCCGCTCGCCGGCAAGCCGACCGCGTTGCAGCCGAAGTCGGTGATCGACGGCGCCGCTCAGCTGAAGGCCCCGGTGCTCGGCCTCTATGGCGGTCAGGATCAGGGCATCACGGCCGACGCGCGCGACACGATGAGCCTGGCGCTGAAGTCGGCGCCGGCGGTCGCGGCGGACTCGAGGATCGTCGTCTATCCCGACGCGCCGCACGGCTTCAACGCGGACTACCGGCCGAGCTACGTCAAGGCCGATGCGGAGGACGGCTGGGCGAAGATGCTGGCGTTCTTCAAGGCGCACGGGGTGGCGTAATCAAGCGTCCGTGACCCAATCCGATTTTGTCATCCCGGCGAAGGCCGGGACCCGAGTTCGTGCCACACCGATCGAAGAGCGACTTGGGCCCCGGCCTGCGCCGGGGTGACAACAGGTCGTGGGGGGCATGGTTGATTCGTGGAACTGCATGATCCCCATCGCCGCAACCCTCGTCGCGACCGTCGTCGTCGCGTCCGTCAGCATCGCGCTCGCGGCGCTGCTGGCATATCGCCTGCTCGGTCGCTTCGTGCATCGGATGGTCAGTTTCTCGATCGGCGTGCTGCTCGCGACCGCGTTCCTGCACATGATCCCCGAGGCTGTCGAATCGGGAACGTCGGTCCGCGAGTTGTGCGCCGTGATGCTGGCCGGGCTCTTCGCGTTCTTCTTCCTCGAGAAGATCGCGTTGTACCGTCACAGCCACCACTTCGAAGGCGACGGCCATCATCACGCGCACGGACACGACGCGCACGAGGCCGGCTCGGGGGGCGTGTTCGTGCTGGTGGGTGGCGCGGTCCACAACTTCTCCGACGGCATCGTCATCGCCGGCGCGTTCCTCGCGAGCCCCTGGGTCGGGCTCGCGGCGACGCTGTCGATCCTCGCGCACGAGGTGCCGCACAAGATCGGCGACTTCATCGTGCTGGTCAATGCGCACGTCGCACAGCGCCGCGCGATCGCGTACGCGTCGCTCGCGAGTTCGGCCATCGTGCTGGGGGGTATCGTCGGGCTGGTGGCGCTCGAACGGATGGCTGCCGCGATCCCGTACGTGCTGGTCGTCGCCGCGGCCAACTTCATCTACATCTCGTTGTCCGATCTCGTGCCGCAGATGCATCGCATCGATCCGCACGGCCGGCGCGGCCGCGACGCGTTGTGGCAGGCGGCACTGATCGGATGCGGCGTGCTGGTGGTCGTCGTGCTCAACGGGTGGGTGGCCGCCTAGGCCTCGCCGCGCGCCACCGGCCTCGACGGGTCCGCGCACCACGCGCTCCACGACCCCGGATACAACGCCGCGCCGGGCAGCCCCGCGATCTCCATCGCGAGCAGGTTGTGGCAGCCCGTGACGCCGGAGCCGCACGACTGCACGATGTCCTGGGTGCGACGACCGTCGAGCAACGCATCGAGATCGGCCCGCAACGCCGAAGACGATTTGAACCGCCCGTCGGCATCCAGGCTCTTCGCCATCGGATGGTTGATCGCGCCGGGGATGTGTCCGGCGACCGGGTCGAGCGGCTCGACGTCGCCGCGATAGCGCTCCGGCGCGCGGGCGTCGACGATCAGCCGCGACCGTGTCTCGAGATCGGCCGCGATGTCGTCGGTGTCCACGGTCGAGGTCAGCGCATCGTTCGCGACGAAGTTGCCGTGTGCGACCTTCGGCAGGTCGGACGTGAGTGCCAATCCGGCCCGCTGCCACGCTGCGATTCCCCCATCGAGCACCACGACGTCGGCGTGCCCGACCCACCGCGCGAGCCACCACAGCCGCGACGCGAACAGGCTGTTGCCCGCGTCGTAGGCCACGACGACGCTGTGCTGGTCGACGCCCGAGCGCGCGAAGAAGTCGGCGAACGCCGCGCGCTCCGGCAGGGGGTGGCGCCCTCGGCCGGACACCTTCGGACCCGACAGGTCGCGATCGAGATGCGCGAAGCGCGCGCCCGGCAGGTGCGCGGCGCGATAGGCGTCTTCGCCGGCTTCCGGCGCCATCAGGTCGTGACGCGCATCGAAGACGACCCAGCTGATGTCGTCGAGATGCGCAGCGAGCGTTTCAGCGGAGACGAGAGGATGCATTGGAGACTCCATCGCGGATCTGTGTGACTACGGGCTCGACCGCGGGTTCGCGAGCGCCGACGATCTCGTCGCGGACGCCCGCTTCACGTTTCAAGGTGCGCGACGTCACCCACGTCGCGAGGACGCTGGACGCCACCACCACGGCCATGCCGAGCCCGCTGGCGAGACGCACGGTGTCGCCGAACACGAGGTAGCCCCACAGCGTGGCGAAGACGATGCCGGTGTAGCCGAGGTTGGCCGTCAGCAGCGTGCCGCCCGCGGCGAACGCGCGGGTCACCGCGAGTTGCGCGAGCGCGGCCGAGACGCCGACCGTCAGCAGCAGCGCGATGCCCCTCGGGTCGTGGCCGTGGAAGCCGCCGAAAAGGGCGGCGCCGACGAGCCCCGTCACCGCATTGACCAGCGACATGTAGAACACGATGCGCGTGTCGGGCTCGCCGACGCGGCCCAGGGCCTTGACCGACAGATAGGCCACGGCGGTCAGCGTGGTCGACGTCACGCCGATGATCGCGTACGGCCACTGCTCGCGATTGAAGCTCGGCTGCAGCAGCAGCACGACGCCGACGAAGCCGAACACGAGGGCCAGCGACATCGCGCCTTCGATGCGTTCGCCCATCCGCAACGCCACGATGGCGACCCACGCGCCGATGAACAGCGGCGACGCGTAGTTGATCGTCATCGCGGTCGCCAGCGGCAGACCGGCGATGGCGTAGAACCACAGCGTCAACGAGACCGTGCCCGACACGGACCGGGTCACGTGCATGCGGGCATAGCGCGTCGCGAGCGTCGTGCGGAACGCGACACCGCGTCGGCGCGCCTGCACGGCCATGATGGCGGCCATCACGACCATGCCGACCATGCCGCGATAGGCGACGATCTCACCAGTGTTGTAGTGAACCGATGCGAGCTTGACGCCGACGCCCATCAGCGAGAACAACAGGGCCGCGACGACCATCCAGACCGATTGCATGCGGGACTATCGAATCCGGGCCGGACGCGTCGGCTCCATCCCGAAAGCCAGGGTCACGGCTCGCCCATCTTCGTGCGCAGCCATTCGTGGAAGTGCTGCATGCCGTCTTCCATCGGCGACTGGTAGGGGCCGACCTGGTTCTCGCCGCGCTCGAACAGCGCGAGCCGGCCGGCGTCCATCCGCAACGCGATCTCGTCGTCCTCGACGCACGTCTCCATGTACGCCGCGCGGTTGGCATCGACGAAGTCGCGTTCGAAGAGCGCCACTTCTTCCGGGTAGTAGAACTCGACGATGTTGGTCGTGTGCCGAGGCCCGCGCGGGATCAGCGTCGACACCACCAGCACGTGCGGGTACCACTCGACCATGATGTTGGGATACAGCGTCAGCCAGATCGCGCCGTGTTGCGGAGCGACGCCGTTCGACAGCCTCATGACCTGGTCGTGC
>CAZZWS010000007.1:24795-42399 GCA_964657795.1 Beijerinckiaceae bacterium | reverse complement strand
CCATGACTTCAACGTCCATCACCTATACCTTCGAACCCGAAGCGCCCGTCACGGTGCCGGTCACGGGCACCGCCGCGCTGTTTCCCGTCCGCCGCATCTACTGCGTCGGGCGCAACTACGCGGCGCACGCGCGTGAGATGGGCTTCTCCGACCGCGAGCCGCCGTTCTTCTTCTGCAAGCCGAACAACGCGATCGTCGTCGTGCCGGAAGGGCAGACGGTCGACGTCCACTACCCGAGCGCCACGACCAACCTGCAGCACGAGATCGAACTCGTCGTGGCCATCGGCAAGGCAGGCCGCGACATTGCGGTCGAAGAGGCGGGCGACCACGTCTTCGGTTACGGGGTCGGCATCGACATGACGCGTCGCGACCTGCAGTTCGCGATGCGCGACAAGGGCCGGCCCTGGGAGATCGGCAAGGCGTTCGACGAGTCGGCGCCCATCGCGCCGCTGCGGCCGGTAGCCGTTTTCGGACATCCGGCCGAACACGCGATCTGGATCCAGGTCGATGGCGTGGATCGTCAGCGCAGCACGCTCGATCAACTGATCTGGTCGGTGCCCGAAGTCATCGCGAACCTCTCGACCCTGTTCACGCTGCAGCCGGGCGACCTGATCTACACCGGCACGCCCGAAGGCGTGGGCAAGGTCGAGCGCGGACAGACACTCAGCGGCGGCATCGACGGGCTCGGCTCGCTGGCGGTCAGGCTGGTCTGATCACGCCGCTATTCGTCGGCGACCTGCAACGCTGTGATCGCGGCGGCCGCGTGGATCAGGCGGTTGCCGAGGATCGCGCTGCGGGCCACGTCGAGTCGCGACCGGATCGCCGCGATGCTGATCGATGCGACCGGCTGGCCGCTGGCGTCCGCGACCACGGCGCCCACGGCCCAACTGTCTTCGAGCACCAGCCCCGGCTGCATGCAGTAGCCGAGTTCGCGCGTGCTCGCGACGAGCCGACGAATCTCGTCGTCCGTGCAGCGTGGGAACCGTGCGGCGCGCAGCGGCGCGTTCAGCCGCAGAACGTCGTCGATCTCCGTGTCCGACATCGCCGCCAGCATCGCGCACGCACCGGCGCCCACGCCGAGCGGCCAGCGGTCGCCGGGCTTGATCAACTGGTTGCGGATCGGGAAGTCGCCCTCGTCGCGTGACAGGCAGATGCTCTCGTAGCCGTGCAGCACCGTGAAGAACACCGTGTCGCCCGACTCGGCCGCGAGCGCGCGCAGCGTCGGCGCGGCGAGCCGGTGCAACGCGTAGTTGGGTTCGGCGGCGAGGCCGGCGGCGAAGGCTTCGGGGCCGAGGCGATATCGACCCGTCGTCCGGTCCTGCACCACGAAGCCTTCGTCGACCAGCGTCAACGTGAGGCGCACCGCGGTCGCCTTGTTGAGGCCGAGTCGACGCCCGATGTCGGTCATGCGCAGGCCGCTGGTGCCGACCTGCGTCAGCAGCCGCACGATCGCGAGGCCGCGTCGGAGCGTCTGCGCGCCGGCCACGCGCGGTTCGAGCGGATCGGCAGTGGTCATGCGCGGCGAAGGAAAGGACGGATCATCATGCGCATGATGACGTGATGTCGCCGTGCGGCGACACGAATACGTCGCCTCGAAGGGAATACACGACATGAGCGAAGCATCACGAAGAGTGGGATTGATCGGCCTCGGGGCGATGGGCCTCAACGTCGCGCGCAGCCTGATGCGCAGGGACTTCGTCGTCCACGGCTGCGACCTGCGTCGTTCCGCGCTAGCCGCGCTGACCGAGGCCGGTGGCGTGGCGTGCGCGACGCCTGCGGACGTCGCCGCGGCATGCGACGTGATCGTCGTGCTGGTCGTCGACGACGTGCAGACCGAAGGCGCGCTGTTCGGCGCCGATGGCGCCGCGAGTCGCCTGCGTCCCGGCGCGGTCGTGATCTCGTCGGCGACGATGAACCCGGCCAGCGTCCAGCGTCTCGGCGAACGCCTCGCGGAGATCGGTGTGGGGCTGCTCGACTCGCCGGTGACCGGCGGCGTCGTCGGCGCGGCCAACGCCACGCTGACGTTGCTGACCGCGGGACCCGACTGGGTCTATGCGAAGTGCCAGGACGTCCTGGACGCGATGTCGGGCAAGGTCTATCGCTTCGGCGCCGAGGTCGGCCTCGGGTCGAAGGTCAAGGTCATCAACCAGCTGCTCGTCGGCGTGCAGATCGCCGCGGCGGCCGAGGCCATGGCGCTGGGTCTGCGGGAAGGCGTCGACCCCGACCTCCTGTACGAAGCGCTGCGCAGTGGCGCCGGTAACTCGTGGGCCTTCACCGATCGCGTGCCGCGCATCCTGTCGGGCCGTTACGAAGCGATCACCGCGCTCGACATCTTCGTCAAGGACCTCGGCCTCGTCCTGGAGGCCGCGAAGGCCACGCGCTTCCCCACGCCGCTGGCCGCGACCGCGTATCAGATGTTCGCGACGGCCGCGGCCGCGGGCCACGGCCGCGAGGACGATATCGCGGTCATCAAGACGTTTCCCGGCGTGACCTTGCCGGGGCCGAGGGAGGTGGATTGACACGGCGTCGCTGAAGCTTGTCTTACGATGTAAGTCAATGTACGCTTTGGTCGTCTGTCTTCAGCCGGGAGCTTCCATGTCGCTCGTCGTTTCATCGAAAGGCCAGATCGTCCTGCCTGCCGCATTGCGTCGCCGGTACGGCCTCAACGCGGGCGCCAGGATCGAAGTGACCGAGGAAGCGGACGGGCTCAAGCTGCGCGTCGTCCGGCCGGTCGCAACGTCCGATGTGGCCGCGCTCGCCGGCATGGTGACGGCGCACCGGCGCGGCGTCGCGCGGCGCCTCGAGGACTTCGATCCGGCTTCGACACTGGCCCGGGCGCGTCGCGCCAAGTCGTGAAGGCTCTGGACACGAACGTCCTGGCGCGTTTCTTCGTCGACGATCCGGATGACGTCGAGGCCGCTCGTCAGCGGCCGGCCGCGATCGATGCGCTTTCGGACAGGGCGTACGTCTCCGTGACCGTCCTGCTCGAACTGGAATGGGTCATGCGCGGCTTCTACGAGCTGCCGCGAAAGGAGATCGTCGGCGTGCTGCGTGCGCTCGCCGGCGTCGAGCACGTTACGCTCGAAGATCGCGACAGCGTCCTGGCGGCGGTCGATGCGTTCGAGCGCGGACTCGACTTCGCCGATGCGCTGCACGTCGCGCGCAGGTCGCGCGCATCGGCCTTCGTGACCTTCGACCGGAGGCTCGCGAAGCGCGCAGCGGGACTGACGCTGACGCTGCCCGTGGAACTGCTCGGGTCGGGTTGACGAGACCACGCCCGACCGACCGGCTCAGAGCGGTCCGAGCCGGCGTTCCGCGTAGCCGGCAAGCGACTCTCGAGGCGCGTGATCGTTCGACGTGCGTCATGCGCTGCGCGCCGTCAGGCCGCCGTCGACGATGAGATGCGTGCCGGTGATGTAGCGGGCCTCGTCGGACGCGAGGAACAGCGCCGCGTACGCGGTGTCCCACGCGTCGCCCATCTTGCCGGTCGGGCTCAGTCGATCGCGTTGTTCGATCATCGATTCGATATCGCCGCCGTAGATGGTCTTGAGCGGTTCGCGGATCAGCGGCGTGTTCATCAGGCCGGGCACCACGCAGTTGGCGCGGATGCCCTGCGCCGCGTACTGGACGGCGACGTTGCCGGTCATCGCGATCAGGGCCGCCTTCGCCGCGCTGTACGCGAGGTAGGGAAAGCCGATCCAGCGGAGGCCCGCGACCGAGCCGATGTTGACGATCGCTCCCGACTGGCGATCGATCATGTGCGGCAGGACGTGCTTGCAGCTCAGGAAGACGCTGGTCTGGTTGACCGCGATGACGCGGTTCCAGCTTTCCTCGGACGTCTCGACCGGACCGCCGACTTCGACGATGCCGACGTTGTTGTGCAGCACGTCGATGCGGCCGTGGCGCGCGACGCAGGCGTCGGCCATGGCCTTCAGATCGGCGCTGCTGGACACGTCCGCGCGGAACGCGGCGGCCTCGTTGCCTTCGCCTCGGATCAAGTCCGCGGTCTCTTCGGCCGCCTCGATGCGGTGATCGACCGCGAAGACCCGTGCGCCCTCGCGGGCATACAACGCGGCGGCCGCCTTGCCGTTGCCCCATCCCGGGCCGGACGCGCCCGCGCCCACGACGATCACGACCTTGTCCTTCATTCGATCGGTCACTGCTGTCTCCCGCTTATGTTTTTATCGACCGCCGACACCCTCAGGCTGTTGCGAGTTCTCCCCGTTCGGCCAGCAGCCGCCGCACTTCGTTCTTGGTGATCTTTCCGTATCCGGACTTGGGCAGCGCATCCCAGAAAAAGACCTGGCGCGGCCAGCGGTAGCGGGCGCAGCGGCCTTCGAGATGCGCCATCACGTCGGCTTCCCCGATGGCCGCGCTGCCGGCGCGACACACGACCACCGCGACGCCGACCTCGCCCCACTTGGGATCGGGCACGCCGAGCACCGCGACTTCGGCGATGGCCGGATGGGTCAGCAGGACTTCCTCGACCTCGCGGGGATAGACGTTGGAGCCGCCCGAGATGTACATGTCGGACTCGCGGCCGGTGATGTACAGCAGGCCGCGCGCGTCGAGCCGGCCGAGGTCGCCGGTGTGGAACCAGCCGCCGTGCAGGGCCTTGGCGGTGGCCGCAGGGTTGTCGTGATAGCCCGCGAAGACCGCGGGTCCGCGGCAGCAGATCTCGCCGACCTCGCCGGTCGCGACGCGCTGGAGACCGGCGTCGAGGATGGCGACCTCCATGCCCACGCGCGGGCGTCCGCACGAGCCGATGTTGGCGTTCGGATCGTCGTCGTCGGCCGAGTGCATCGCGGGCGGCAGCACGGTGATGTTGCCGGTCACTTCGCCGAGACCGAAGTACTGGACCAGGACGCGGCCGAGCTTCTGCAGCGCGAGCTTCTGGTCGGCGCGATACATCGGCGCCCCGGCATAGATCACGTAGCGCAGCGACGAATGATCGTGACGATCGACGCTGGCGTCCTCGACCAGGATCTTGACGATCGTCGGCACCGTGAACAGGTTGCTGACGCGATGCGTTTCGACCAGTTGCCAGAAGACCGCGGGATCCAGTCGCTCGCTCGGCAACAGGACCGTGGCCGCGCCGCGCGCCACGTTGAGCAGCGCGTGGATGCCGGCGCCGTGCGACAGCGGTGCGACCGCGATGGAGCGGTCGAGCTCCGTCGTGCCGGGGATCAGGTCCGCGAGATGGTTGTTGACCACGAACGCCATCTGTCCGTGGGTCAGCACGCCGGCCTTCGGTTTGCCGGTCGTGCCCGACGTGTAGAAGAACCACAGCGGGTCGTCGTGGCCGACCGTGGCTTCCTCGGCGGGCTCGTTGCGGTGCCGCGCGATCAGGGCTTCGTAGTCGTGTTCGCCCAATCGTGGCTGGCCGATCGCGACGATCAGTTCGAGCGTGTCGGACGCGTGCTTCACGGCGTCGACGTGATCGGGGAAGGCCGCGTCGTAGAGCAGGACCCGCGCCCCGCTGGATGCGCCGAGGTACGCGACCTCCGGCGGCGTCAGGCGGAAGTTGGTCGGCACCCAGACGCAGCCGAGACGGAACGCGATCCAGCACGACTCGAACAGCTGCAGGCTGTTGCGCGACTGGACGAGGATCCGGTCGCCCTGGCGGATGCCGAGCGCGCGCAGCGCCGCGACCATGGCGTCCACCCGCTCGTCGATCTCGCGCCAGGACCACGAACGCTCGCCCTGGATCACGCCGGGCAGGTCGGGGAACAGCAGGGCCGTCTGCTTCAGCAGCCGGCCCAGGTTCATCACGCGTGCGTCGCTCATCGAATCCGCGTCACGCCGCTTCGAGGATGCTCAGGTAGTTCGCGACGGCCGCACCGCCCATGTTGAAGACCGCGCCCCGGCGGACATCGGCCACCTGCATGTCGCCGGCCGTCCCCGACAGCTGCATCGCCGCCATCACGTGCTGCGAGACGCCGGTCGCGCCGATCGGATGGCCGCGCGACTTGAGGCCGCCCGACGGGTTGATCGGCAGCGCCCCATCGATGCGGCTGACGCCGTCGAGGATCACGCGCGCGCCCTGACCGTGCGGCGCGAGACCCATCGCCTCATATTCGAGCAGCTCGGCGATGGTGAAGCAGTCGTGCGTCTCGACGAACTGCAGGTCGTCGAGTCGCGAGCCGGCCGTCGCGAGGCCCTGACCCCACGCGCGCGCGGCGCCTTCGAAGCGCGTCGGGTCGCGCCGCGACAGCGGCAGGAAGTCGTTGACCTGCGTGCGCGAGCGCCAGCGGATCGGTGGAACCCGTGCGTTCGTGGACAGCTCGGTCGACAGGACCAGAGCCGCGGCGCCGTCGCTCACCAGCGAGCAGTCGGAGCGCTTCAACGGCCCGGCCACGAACGGATTCTTGTCGGACACGTTGCGGCAGAAGTCGTAGCCGAGGTCGCGCTTCATGTGCGCATACGGGTTGTGGACGCCATTCGCGTGGTTCTTGGCCGAGATGGTGGCGAGCGCGTCGGACTGGTCGCCGAAGCGTTCGAAGTAGCTGCCGGCGATCTTGCCGAAGACGCCCGCGAAGCCGCCCGGTGTGTCGCCTTCTTCCTTGACGTACGAGCACTTGAGCAGCACGTCGCCGATCTGCGCGCTCGGCAGCGTGTTCATCTTCTCGTAGCCGACCACCAGCACGCGCTTCATGCGGCCGCTCTCGAGCGCATCGAGCCCGGCCCAGATCGCGGCCGAGCCGGTGGCGCATGCGTTCTCCATCCGCACCGCCGGCGTGAAGCGGAACGCGGGCATCGCGACGCCGGCGATCGAGGCGCCGAAGTCCTGCGGCACGAAGCCGCCGTTGAACGTGCCGATGAAGACGCCGTCGATGTCCTCGGGCGGCAGGCCCGCGGTGGCGAGCGCGGGCTCGACGGCGTCGCGGAACAGCTGCTCCATGTCGACCGCGTCGAGTTTGCCGAACGGGGTGTGGCCCCATCCGATGATGTGGGATGTGTGCATGGATTCCTCGCGTCGTGCGTCGATCCGAATGGGTTCGATCGATCGTATCGGTCCGGATAGCGAACCTGGAATGGTCCCGGACCGTCTGACATTGTCCGCCCGGTTGCCCTGCCGCGGCGATCCCATCGACCCGGCACCGTCGAAACAGGACCAGCATGTGGACCCGCGCGGACCATGACGCTAGTTCGGAACGAGCGTCTCGATGGCGCTGAACAGCGCGTTGAACTCGAACGGCTTGCGGAGCACGACCGCGTTGGCGATGCCGTCGAGCGCCAGCGTGTCGGAATAGCCGCTGACGAAGACGATCGGCAAGCCCGGTCGATGGCGTTGCGCCGCGCGCGCCATGTCCGCGCCGTTCATGCCCGGCATGATGAAGTCCACGACCGCCACGTCGGGCTCGAAGCCGCCCAGCGTCTCGAGACCGCTCGCGCCATTGGACGCCTCCGCGACGGTCTGGCCGCCTTCGCGCAGCGCGATCACGATCGTGTTGCGCACCGCGTCGTCGTCGTCCACGACCAGCACCTTGCGGCTGCGCGCCACTGGCAGCACGGGGAAACGACCGGCCGCAACGGTCTTGCGCGACGCGGCTTCCGCTGGCACGCGGCGCAGCCAGATCTCGATCGTCGTGCCCTCGCCGACGGCGCTGCGGATCCTGAGGTCGCCGTCGCATTGCTTCGCGAAGCCGTAGGCCTGGGCCAGTCCGAGGCCGGTGCCCTTGCCCTGCGCCTTGGTCGTGAAGAACGGCTCGGTGGCGCGCGCGACGACATCCGGCGACATGCCTTCACCCGTGTCGGACACGCTGACCACGACGTGGTCCGGCGGACCGCCGGGCGATGGCGCGGCGCGGGAACGGACTGCCAAAGCGATGTCGATGCGCCCGCCGTGCGGCATCGCGTCGCGGCTGTTGATGGCGAGGTTCAGCACCGCGAGCTCGAGCTGGTCCGGATCGGTCGCCGCCCAGGCTTCGTCGGCGTCGCAGGTGAGCGTCACGGACCACTGCGGGCCGACGGCCCGGGCGATCAGGTCGACGCTCTCCGCGAGTCGTGCGGCGACATCGACGGACCGGATCTCGAGACGCTGCGTCCGTGAGAACGCCAACAGTTGCTGCGTGACCCGGGTCCCCTTGGCCGTGGCCGCCTGCGCGTTGTCCACGAAGCGCATCGCGGGGTGATCGTCGGGCAGGCGACGGCGCATCAGGTCGAGGTTGCCCTTGACGGCCATCAACAGGTTGTTGAAGTCGTGCGCGATGCCGCCGGTCAGTTGCCCGACCGCTTCGAGTCGCTGGCTCTTGTGCAAGGCCGCTTCGGCGGTCAGGCGCTCTTCCGCCTGCACCTGCAACTGCTCGGCCTGCTCCGCGAGTCTCACGTTGAGCACGCGGTTCATCTCGATCTGGTGGTCGGCGCTCCTCTTTCGTTCGTCGTCGAGCCGGTCCAGCACCGCGCCGTCGCGCAGCACGAGGAGCGCGAGCGGAACGACGGTCAGTACGACGAGCAGCGCGATCGCCGAATTGGCGTCGAGCAGGCCACCGGTCATGGCCTTGACCAGCAACAGGCCGACGATCGGCGTCAGGAAGGTGAAGGCGAGCTGGCGTCGCGTCGCCGCGCCGCTGGCCCGGTCGGACGTGATGGTCGCGGCCCACCCGAACGCCGGTTGCGCGGCCAGCGTGGCGACCGACAGGACGAGGAGGCCGAGCGCGGTGGGCAGCGCCATCGCCTCGAAAGGCGCCACGTCCAGCAGGAGGTTGGCGTCGTAGAGATGTTCGAGCACGCCGAGTCCGCTCAGCACGAGCGCCACGCTGCAGAACAGGTTGGAGATCCGCAGGCTTTTGAAGTGGACCTGGTCGCGATCGCTGCCGGCCGACGACGCGATCGACAAGAGGATCACGCAGGTGGCTGTCGTGTAAGACATGCTGCCGAATCCGCCGGGCGCGCGGCCGAAGACGCGGGTCGCGACGAAAGCGCTCAACACGTCGTGGCCCAGCAGCAGGTTGCAGCCGACGGTCGCAGCCGCGAGCGCCGTGGCGATCATCGCGAACACGTCACCGCGATGCCGGTACGAGCGCCGGATGACGAGCCCGCACAGGCAGGCCATCGCGAGCGCGGTGACGGCGGACATCGTCGCGCCGGTCGCGTGCAGCCGGATCAGATCCGGTCGATCGAAGGTGTATCCGGCCAGCACCGCCACATCGACGGCGAGCACGAGCGCCGACAAGAGACGCGCCAAGCCACGCGACCGTTCGGCGACACCGGCAGACGAGTTCATCGATGGGCTGATCGGGCTAGCGAGGGTGGGTCCGGTCGGACTTGCGAAGTCGCTCGCGCCCCGGAAGGTTGACAACCAGCGATGTCATGGTGATCTGACGCGCCTCGGCCGATGAGGACGGACTTCGCGGTGGAGCGGGTGACGAGAATCGAACTCGCGTATGCAGCTTGGGAAGCTGCCGTTCTGCCATTGAACTACACCCGCCTGCAGGTTGTCGATCGACCTCATGGAGGCTCAAACGAGCGACCGGTCGGCCCCCGCTCCGGCGTCTCAATTTACATCAATCCCATCGATGCGAGACGAGCGGCCGCTGCACGACGGAATGCACGATGCGTTGCCGTCATTCCGGCGAAGCGGTGGCCCGACCGTCCAAGTCGTGGAACGCGAGTTCCTGAGAACGGCGATGGCCTCGAGCAGGAGGCTTCCGAAGCTGGGATCAAACGCGAGCCCTGCGGATCCCGGTCACGATCCGCAGGGCTGCTCGATGCCACGGTTCGGTGCGGGAATCGGCGACGCCGTCTTGGGTACCGGGCAGCGTGACGCTCGTCTCCGGTCGCTCGTACAGGCCAGTCGTGACGGTGTGGGCGGCCGTGTGGGCGGGTAGGGGACCACCTCGTCTCTGGCCGTCGATGCGGTACGCGCGCTCGCCGTGCTCGCCGACACGTCGGCGCTCCCCGGTCCCGCGAATCGATCGCCCGGCCGATCGAGGGCTGACTCGAATCCCGGTGCGCGGGGATGCCGGGGATGAGAACGGGTCCACAGGCCCCGCAGGCACGGCGCTCGACACCGCTACAGCAACTGCTCCGGCGCGAACGGCGCGAGCAGCTTCAGCGTCCATTTCAGCAGCGTGCCGGCGCCGGGCTCGTCGTCGAACACCTGGTCGACGCCGTGGTCGCGGGTCGTCCACAGCAGATGGCCGTCCGCATCGACGGTCACGCGATAACGGCTCTCGGGACCGCGGTCGCGCAGGATGCCGAGCACTTCTTCGGCGAGCGCCGGGCTTTCGATGTGCAGGCCCATCTCGGTGTTCTCGAG
Organism: Beijerinckiaceae bacterium; assembly: GCA_964657795.1. GTDB lineage: Bacteria > Pseudomonadota > Gammaproteobacteria > Burkholderiales > Burkholderiaceae_D > CAHJXF01. Next base: position 32,138 of record CAZZWS010000007.1, on the reverse strand, counting down.
AGCGGACCGCTGATCGACGTTGAACGAGCCGACGAACAGCGACGCGCGATCGATGACCAGCACCTTCGCGTGCAGGCTGGCCTTCGACGAGCCGAGCGCGCTCAGCCGCGCGTTGTCGGTGCCGGGGTCCGGTCGCAGTTCGTGGATCTCGACGCCGGCCTCGATCAGCCGCTTGCGATAGGTCGAGTAGCCGATGTGGACGATCGCGGCGTCGGTCGCGGCCAGCGAGTTGGTCAGCACGCGCACGTGCACGCCGCGCCTGACGAGCGCATCGAGGACCTTCACGCCGCGCTCGCCCGGCACGAAGTACGGCGAGACGATCACGAGGTCGTGCTCCGCCGTGTCGATGATGGCCAGCACGTCGGTGGCGATGGTCTGGCCGCCGACGAGGCGGCCTCGACCGTCGCCCCGGCCGAGCCGCGGCGCCGTGCGATGGATCTTGGTCGGCTTGTCGGCAATCAGTTCGGTCGGCGCCCACACCAGCGGCAGGCGGCCCGCAGCGAGCTCGGCTGCGAGCTTCTCGCCGGACGCACGGGCGTCGTCGGTGGCCTTGCGAACCGGATCGTTCGGATCGGCCAGCGCCTTCTGGTCGATCGTCATCGCGTTGGCGTCGCCGGGCTTCGTCAGCCGCTCGATCGGATACGCGAGGCCGCTGTTCCAGTAGGTGTCGAACGTGTCCGACAGCTCGTGGACCACCGGTCCGGCGGCGATGACGTCGAGGTCGAGGAAGTTGGTCTGGCTCGAATGCTGGTAGTACTCGGCGCCGACGTTGCGGCCGCCGGTGATCGCGAGCGCGTTGTCGACGATGAACAGCTTGTTGTGCATGCGCCGATTGACGCGATCGACGTCGGTCAGCGAGGCCATCAGCCGTGTGGCGAACCACGAGCGTCCGTACGCGAACGGATTGAACAGCCGCACCTCGATGTTGGGATGCGCCGCGTACCACGCGATGCGGCTGTCCTCGCCGCTGGTATAGAAGTCGTCGATCAGGAGGCGGACGCGGACGCCGCGTTCGGCCGCCTCGCGCGCGGCGCGCAGCAGCGTGCGTGCGTACGGGTCGTCCTTGACGATGTAGTACTGCAGGTCGAGCGATCGTTCGGCGTGCGCGATCAGCGTGTACAGCGAGCCGAACGCCTCCTCGCCGCGCGAGACGAGCTGGATGCCGGACACGTCCGCTTCGGCGTCCCGCCCGGCGGGGCGTGACGCGATCGCGACCTTGCCGAGCGCCGTGCCGTCGGTGTCGGTGAACGCGGCCGAAGGCGCGCGGTCGCCGTTCGACGGCAGCGTCGAGCATGCGGTCGTCAGCAGCGTCATGAAGACGACCGCGACCCGTGCGACGCGACCGCAGGTTCGTCGAACTTGCGCGGGCGCTGCGAATGACGTGGCAGGCGTCGTCATGGGGAAGTGGCGAAACGGACGGATGCGTGACCGGCGCGGATTCTAGTACGGAAACGTGTGACGATCGGCAGCGACTCGTGATCGTGACGGGGTCGCCGTGAACCCCGCGGGCCAAGATCGGTCACAATGCAGGCCGGCGTTGCATCGACGCCCGATGGTCGTGCCGTGCATCTCGCGACCCCCGCGCGACCGCGATACCCGGCCAGCCGGACCCGATCAAAGCGAGACATCACAAGAGGAGTGTCAGTGTCGGCACCTGTCACCAGTGCCTTGCCGTGGCGGCTCGAGGACCTGCCGCTGGACCAGATCGACTTCGGTCGCATCCGGCATCGCGAGGACATGCTGTTCGCGCTCGCGGCCGCGTCGTTCGTCGAGTACGCGTCGGACACGTACGCCGGCAACCTGGCGGAATTCGTGCGCGACGAGGCCGACATGGCGACGTGGCTGTCCGAGCGCTGGGAGCCCGAGGAAGTCCAGCACGGCCGCGCGTTGCGCGCGTACGTGGAAGCCGTGTGGCCGACGTTCGACTGGGAAGGCGCGTACGGCCGCTTCTTCGAGGAGTACAAGCTGCTGTGCGGCGTCGAGGGCTATGCGCCCAGCCGCGGTCTGGAGATGGCCGCGCGCTGTATCGTCGAGACCGGCACGTCGACCATCTATCGCGCGCTGCGCGACCTCGCCGACGAGCCGATCCTCGCGCGCCTGTGCGAGCACATCCGCAGCGACGAGGTGCGTCATTACAAGTATTTCCTGCAGTATTTCGACCGCTTCGACGCGCACGAGAAGAACAGCCGCTACCGGATCGTCTCCGAACTCAAGAGCCGGCTCGTCGAGGCGCGTCACAGCGATGCCGAGGTCGGCCTGTGGCATGCGTTCGCGACCGTGTATCCGGGTGAGCCGAGGACTGGCAAGCGCTTCGTCGCGACGCAGAGCCGCGTTGCGCGAATGGTCCGCGCGCACTACCCGGCGGCACAGGCCTTGAAGATGATGTTGAAGCCGCTGCGTCTGTCGGCGTTCGCATCGTCGCTGATCCAGCCGATGCTGACACCGGCGGCGCTGCTGATCCGCCAGGTCCTGCTGCGTTAGTCTCGACGCGGGCCGCGGCTCATCGAGCGATCACCGCATGAACGACATTTCCGCAGTTCCCCGGGCGACGATCGCGATCGTGGTCAACGGTGCAACGGTTCGGCTTGCGGCGCGGAGTTCGGTCGCGACGCTGCTCGCGGACCGCGACCTGACCGGCAAGCGCGTCGCCGTCGAGCGCAACGGCGCGATCGTGCCGCGCAGTCGTCACGCCGAAACTCAGATCGAAGACGGCGATCGCATCGAGATCGTCGTCGCTGTCGGAGGAGGTTGACATGTTTGTGCCCATCGCCGCGTTGCAGGAACCGCTGGATCGCGATGCCTCTTCTTCGGGCGTGGTCGCGTCCGTGTCACCGGCGGGCGGCGACGACGGCTGGACGATCGGCAGCCGCCGCTTCACGTCGCGCCTGCTGCTCGGCACCGGGAAGTACCGCGACTTCGACGAGACCCGTCGCGCCGTCGAAGCCAGCGGCGCCGAGATCGTCACCGTCGCCATCCGCCGGACCAACATCGGCCAGGACCGCGACGCGCCCAGCCTGCTGGACGCGTTGCCGCCGTCGCGCTACGCGCTGCTGCCCAACACGGCCGGCTGCTACACGGCCGACGACGCGATCCGCACGCTGCGGCTCGCGCGCGAACTGCTGTCGACCGAGGGTGACGACGGAAGCAGGGCCGACCACACGCTGGTCAAGCTCGAAGTGCTCGGCGACCCGCATACGCTCTATCCCAACATGCCGGAGACGCTGAAGGCCGCGGAGGTGCTGGTCCGCGAAGGCTTCGAGGTCATGGTCTATTGCAGCGACGACCCGATCCAGGCACGCGTCCTCGAATCCATCGGCTGCGTGGCGGTGATGCCGCTCGCGTCGCTGATCGGCTCCGGCATGGGCATCCTCAACCCTTGGAACCTTCAGCTCATCCTCGAGAAAGCGACGGTCCCGGTCGTGGTCGACGCGGGCGTCGGTACCGCGTCGGACGCGGCCATCGCGATGGAGATGGGCTGCGCCGGCGTGCTGATGAACACGGCGGTGGCGGCCGCTCGCGACCCGGTGCTGATGGCCGCCGCGATGAAGCGCGCGGTCGAGGCCGGCCGCATGGCGTATCGCGCGGGTCGCATGCCGAAAAAGCTCTACTCGGCGTCGCCATCGTCGCCGGTCGACGGCGTGATCGGGACGAAGGCTTGATGCTGGACAGGTCGGACGAAGAGTCTCCGGTCGACGACCTCCGCAACCGCCGCATCCGCAGCTTCGTGACCCGCGCGGGTCGCATGTCGCCCGCGCAGCAACGCGCCCGCGACACGCTCGGCGAGCGCTTCGTCGTCCCGTTCGGATCGACGCCTCTCGACTACCGCGAAGTCTTCGGACGCGACGTGCCGGTCGTGCTCGAGATCGGCTTCGGCATGGGCGCTGCCACCGCGCAGATCGCGCGCGAGCATCCCGAGGTGGACTTCATCGGTATCGAGGTCCATGCACCGGGCGTCGGCGCGCTGCTGAAGATGATCGGCGAGCATGAGCTGACCAACCTGCGCATCGTCGAGCACGACGCGGTCGAGGTCGTCGAACGGATGATCGCGCCGGCGTCGCTGGCGGGCATCCACGTGTACTTCCCCGACCCGTGGCACAAGGCGCGACACAACAAGCGCCGCCTGATCCAGCCTGCGTTCGCGGCCACGCTCGCGGGCCGTCTCGCGCCGGGCGGCTATCTGCACTGCGCGACGGACTGGGAGGAGTACGCGGTGCAGATGCTCGACGTACTCGGGGCCGAACCGATGCTGACAAACAGCGGCGCCGATCGTTACGCCACGTCGTCGAACCCGCTCGTGACGCGGCCGGTCACCAAGTTCGAGACGCGCGGCAAGCGTCTCGGGCATGGCGTGTGGGATCTGGTCTTCGCGAAGGTCGCCTAGCCCGGGCGACCATCGTATTCGGCGACGCCGATCATGCTGCAGACCCTGGCCGTCCAGAACTATCGAACGCTGCGTGACTTCGTCATTCCGCTGGGCCGACTGAACCTGATCACCGGCGCCAACGGCAGCGGCAAATCCAACATCTACAAGGCGCTTCGTCTGCTCGCGGAAACGGCGCAGGGTGGCGTCGTCGGTTCGATTGCCCGCGAAGGCGGCATCGCATCGGTCCTGTGGGCCGGACCCGAGACGCTGTCGCGCGCGATGCGCAGCGGCGAGACGCCCGTGCAGGGCGGCCAGCGTCAGAAGCCGGTCAGCCTCGGCCTCGGCTTCGCGGGGACGGACTTCAGCTACGCGATCGATCTGGGATTGCCGCCGCCGAGCACGTCGGCCTTCTCGCTCGATCCCGTGATCAAGGGCGAATTCGTCTGGGCCGGTCCGATCGCGCGACCGGCCGCGATGCTGGTCGAACGTCGCGGTCCCGTCGTACGGACCAGGGACGGCGGCGGCCAGTGGCACGCGACGCACGAGCGGCTGTCGTTGTTCGACAGCATGCTGTCGCAACTCGCGGACCCGCAACGGATGCCGGAGCTCCTCGCGTTGCGCGAGCGAATCCGCTCGTGGCGTTTCTACGATCACTTCCGGACCGACGCGACCGCGCCCGCGCGCATGCCGCAGGTCGGAACGCACACGCCGGTGCTCGGCCAGGACGGCGCCGACCTCGCGTCGGCCATCCAGACCATTCACGAGATCGGTGACCGCGAGGCGCTGGCCAGGACCGTGGACGATGCGTTTCCGGGCGCGTCGATATCGGTCGCCTCGGCGGACGGACGGATGGAGACGACCATGCGTCAGCACGGGCTGCTGCGCCCGCTGAAGGCGGTCGAACTGTCGGACGGAACGTTGCGTTATCTGCTGTGGTCGGCGGCATTGCTGTCGCCACGGCCACCGGACCTGCTGGTGCTCAACGAGCCGGAGACGAGCCTGCATCCCGATCTGTTGCCGGCGCTGGGCCGTCTGATCGCACGCGCGGCACAGTCGTCGCAGGTCTTCGTCGTGTCGCACGCGAGTCGACTGATCGCCGCGCTCGAACAGGAAGGCTGCGAGACCTTGACGCTGACGAAGGACTTCGGCGAGACCGTGGTCAACGGTCTCGAGAGGCTCGATCGGTCGGCGTGGCACTGGGTCTCGCGTTGACGTTGGGGCGTCCATGCCTCCGCGTCACGCCAATTTTTTCACTCGAACATGTCGATCTTCAGCCCCGTGATCTTCTCGGATTCCTCGACGGAGAACGGCGCCCGGTTCTGCGCGAACGTCCACGCGTGGCCTTCGAGGTCGCGCGCACGATAGGTGCGGTCGCCATAGAACTGGTCCGCCGGCTCTTCGATGATGACCGCACCGGCCGCGCGCGCACGGGCGCAATGCGCGTCGATGTCGGTATCGATCAGCATATGCATCGTCTGCGTGTTGCGGCCGTCGACCGCCATCGGACTGATCGTGTAGCTCGTCCATTCGCGTCCGACCATGATGTAGCCGTTGCCGAAGCGCAGTTGTGAATGCGCGAGCGAGCCGTCATGGTCGGTGATGATCATCACGCGTTCGAAACCGAACGCCTTTTCGAGGAAATCGATCGCGGCCCACGGGTCTCGATAGAAGAGGGCGGCGGCGAGCGAGGCTTGCTTCCAGTCGGTCATCGATCATCCTTGGATGGCGGTCTCGACCCGACCGCTTGAGCGAGCCAGTCTGGTCCGACAGGCAAGAAGACCGATGAAAAGAGCGATCAAACTTTGCAATGAACCAGACGAGTGGATCTCCCTGAACGGAGCCGGACTCTTTGATGAAACGATCGGTCAGTTCTGACGTACGAACTTTTGCTCCAGTACGGCAGAACCCCACTGCGTGCCAATATTTTCATGAGTCAGGCGAAACCCGCATGACTCGTAGAGATGTCGCGCTGCCAGCAAGCCGTTGAACGTCCAGAGATACGTGCGCTTGTAATTGCATGCATCGACGAATTCGATCGCTCGAGAAAGGAGTTGCCGACCAATACCTTGGCCTCGCAGTGCATCTGAAATAATGAACCATCGCAGATGCGCCCCTTCTTCACTCGCGTGAGCGCCGTCTATTGCGATTGACCCTTCGATGTCTTCGTCGGTTGCCAGCCAGAGACCGTCTCTGCCGTTCTCGTACGAAGTACAGAACTGCCCCAATTCTTGAGCGACCTTGGCTTCGAATCCCACGTCAAATCCATGGGTGGCGGCGTAATACGTGGCGTGGAGTTGCGCGATTCGGCCAATGCAGCCGCTTCGATAGCCTTCGGAGATGGTTGCCGACATTGCCTGGTTCTCTGACTTGCACGAGCTGTACTCAGGTTGCGTGACTGTTCACGACACGGGGTTCCCGCCTGCGCGGGAACGACGGAATCGGCTGCGTTGCCGACCTCGTCAACGGTCAAGCACCCATCGCCAGCCGGCTCATGAACCGCTCGCACTGCGCCAGCTGATCGAGCGCGACGAACTCGTCGGGCCCGTGCGCCTGCGCGATGTCGCCCGGTCCGCAGATCACCGTCGGAATGCCGATCTGCTGGAACAGGCCGGCCTCGGTGCCGTACGAGACCTTGCCGGTCTGGTCGTTTCGCGACAGCCTGCGGGCGAGCTGGACCACCGCGTCCTGTTCGTTCGCGGCGAGGCCGTCGGTCGAGCTCTCCCACGTCATCTCGATGCGCCCCGACGCGTCCTCCTTTTGCATGTCGGCCTCGAGCTTCTTCGCGTAGTCGAGGATCTCGCCGTACAACGCATCGGACGACGCGTTGGGCAGCGTGCGCATGTCGAACTGCACCTCGCATTCCTTCGGGATCACGTTGGCCGCGATGCCGCCGCGGATGACGCCGGTCGACAGCGTGGAGTACGGCACGTTAAAGCCGTAATCGCGTACCTCGGTGGCGGCGAGTCGATCCGCGAGATCG
>CAZZWS010000007.1:0-24785 GCA_964657795.1 Beijerinckiaceae bacterium | reverse complement strand
AGCCGCGCCGCGTATTCGATCGCGTTGACACCGTGCGTCGTGTAGCTCGAATGCGCCTCGCGGCCGTGGACGTGGCAGCGGAAGCGATGCGTTCCCTTGTGCGCGATGATCGGCTGCATGCTGGTCGGCTCGCCGACGATGCAGCCGGCCGCCTTCAGCCCGATCGCTTCGAGGTCCGCGAGCAGGCCGCGCACGCCGATGCAGCCGATCTCCTCGTCGTACGACAGCGAGTAGTGCAGTGGCGCGTCGAGGCGGCCGCCGTTGATGGCCTCGACGAAGCGTGGCGCGTGATGCAGCGCGACGCCGAGGAAGCCCTTCATGTCGGCCGAGCCGCGCGCGTACAGGCGGTCGCCGACGATGGTCGGCACGAACGGGTCGGTCTTCCATTCCTGGCCGTCGACCGGCACGGTGTCGGTATGGCCCGACAAAATCATGCCGGGCTTGCTGCCTTCGCCGAGCGTCGCGAACAGGTTGGCCTTGACGCCTTTCGCGTCGTACGTGAGCCGCGTCTTCGCACCGAGCTTCTCGAGGTGGTCGCGAGCCCATTCGATCAGGCCGAGGTTGGAGTCGCGCGATGTCGTGTCGAAGGCGATCAGGTGCTCGACCATCGCGAGCGCTTCTGGTGAAAGTGGGGCGGCTTCGTCGGTCGCTGCAGGGGCGGTGCTCTGGAGTCGGGTGTTCATGATGGGTCGGGATGCGCAGGAGAAAAAGCATCTTACGCCGGCGCCGGGGGCCTCGGCGAGTCGTTCAGATGGCAGGCGGAGCGATGGTCCGGACCGATCGTCTTCAGCGGCGGCCGCTCGCGTCGACAACGATCGTCGGGCACGTCCTGCCGGCGCGGACAGCGTGGATGGAAGTGGCAGCCGGACGGTGGGTTCAGCGGCGACGGAATCTCGCCCGTGATCGCGATGAAGCGACGCTTGCCGACGTCCAGCGTCGGCGTCTCGGCGAGCAGCGCCTGCGTGTACGGATGGTTGGGCCGCTCGAACAGCACTGACGTCGGTGCGGACTCGACGATGCGGCCGAGGTACATGATCAGCACGCGATCCGACAGGTGACGGACCACCGACAGGTCGTGGCTGATGAAAAGGTACGTCAGTCCGAGCTGGTCGCGCAGGTCCATGAACAGGTTCAGCACCTGCGCCTGCGTCGACACGTCGAGCGCAGCCACGGCTTCGTCGCAGACCAGCAGCGATGGCTCGACGGCGAGCGCGCGGGCGATGCCGATACGTGCGCGCTGGCCGCCGGAGAACTGGTGCGGATAGCGACGCAGCGCGTCTTCGCCGAGGCCGACGCGCGATAGCAGTTCGATCGTCTTCGTCTTCGCGTCGGCGCGCGACCACAGGCCGTGGACGATCGGTGCTTCCGCGATCTGATCGACGACGCGCAGCCGCGGGTTGAGCGATGCGGAGGGATCCTGGAACACCATCTGCACCGCGAGGCGGGCGTTCGATACGGTGTCGTCGCCCGTCCAGCGACGCGTGCCGGTCGTCGGCGCCTGCAGGCCCGCGACGATGCGGCCGAGCGTCGACTTGCCGCAGCCGGACTCGCCTACCAGTCCGACGACCTCGCCTCGAACGATCGTCAGGTCGACGTCCTCGACCGCGTGGACCGTATGCGACGCATGGCGTCCGCGCAGGCGCTCGGCGAGTCGCGCCGCGAGATCGGCCTTCGCCGTGAAGCGCTTCGAGATGCCTTCGAGTCGCAGCAGCGGTTCGGCTTGATCGCTCATGCGACGGCGACCTCCGCGACCGGATGGAAGCAACGCAGCGTACGCCCGTTCGCGTCGGCGACGACCGGCGGCTCCATGCGGCAGTCGGCCTGCGCGTGGCTGCAACGCGGACGGAACGCGCAGCCTTCGGGCAGGTGCGCGAGCGACGGTGGCGCGCCGGGAATCGTCATCAGGCGACGAGCCGGGTGATGCGCGGCGAGCGCCGCCGCCGGCGTCGAATCGATCAAGCCGCGCGTGTACGGATGACGCGGCGACTCGATGATCTCGGCCGTCGTCCCCGACTCGACGATGCGGCCGGCGTACATCACCGCGATGCGGTCGGCGAGACCGGCCAGCACCGTCAGGTCGTGCGTGATCCAGATCAGCGACAGGCCGCTCGCGGCGATCAGCGACTGCATCGTCGCGAGGATCTGGCCCTGGATCGTGACGTCGAGCGCGGTGGTCGGCTCGTCGCAGATCACGAGGTCGGGCTCGTTGAGAAGAGCGATGGCGATGGCGACCCGTTGTCGCATGCCGCCCGACAACTGATGCGGATACGCGGCGAGGCGCTCGGCGGCCGACGCGATGCCGACACGGGCCAGGGCATCGATCGCATGCGTGCGCATCGCTTGCCGTGATAACCGTCGATGAGCGGCGAGCGTCTCGATCATCTGCGTGCCGATCGAGAGCACCGGGTTCAGCGTCATCATCGGATCCTGGAAGATCATCGCGATGCGGTCGCCGCGCAGCTTCCTCATCGCCTCGTCGTCGAGCGTCGCGAGGTCGACGCCGCGGAACACGATGCGACCGCCGACAATGCGGCCCGGCGCATCGATCAGCCGCAGGATCGACAGGCCGGTGATGGACTTGCCGGAGCCCGACTCGCCGACGAGGCCAAGCACCTCGCCGCGACCGACGACGAGGTCGACGCCGTCGACCGCCTTGACGACGCCGCTTCGTGATGCGAAGTGCGTCTTCAATCCCTCGATTCGAAGAAGAGCTTCGGTCATCGTCCCGACAACCGCGGATCGAGCAGGTCGCGCAAGCGATCGGCGACGAGGTTCAACGCCACGATCAGCAGCACCAACGCCACGCCGGGATACACGCTAATCCAGTACTTGCCGGCGAACAGGACCTGGAACCCGTTCGCGATCAGGAGGCCGAGCGACGGCTCGGTCACCGGCACGCCGAGGCCGAGGAAGGACAGCGTGGCTTCCAGCGCGATGGCCGACGCGATCTGCAGCGTGGCCACGACGACGAGCGGTGGCAGGCAGTTGGGCAGCAGGTGACGGAACACGATGCGCGAGGTCGACAGGCCGAGACCGCGCGCGGCTTCGACGTAGTCCTTCTGCCGCTCGACGAGCGCGGTCGCCCGCACGGTGCGCGCGTAGTACGCCCACTGCACGGCGATCAGCGCGATGACGATGTTGCCGAGGCCGGGATGCAGGAACGCGAGCAGGATCAGCGCGATCAGGATGGATGGGAACGACAGCTGGATGTCGGCGATGCGCATGATCGCGGCATCGATGCGGCCGCCGACATAGCCCGCGACCAGGCCCAGCGCGACGCCGATCGCGGCCGCGACGACCGTCGAGATGACGCCGATCGCGATGCTGATGCGCAGCCCGAAGACGATGGCCGACAGCATGTCGCGACCCTGGCCGTCGGTTCCCAGCAGGTAGTGCAACGTGCCTTCGCCCGCGACCGAGCCGGGTGGCAGCGCGGCGTCGAGGATGTCGAGCTTCGCGAGGTCGTAGGGGTTCTGCGGGACGATCCACGGCGCGAAGAGCGCGGCGACGACGAACAGGGCGAGCAGCACGGCGCCGGCCAGCGCGATGCGGCTTTCCGCGAAGACGTGGAGGGTCTCGAAGCGCGATGGCGGCCCGACGACCAGCGGCTCGAAGCCCGGCTCCTCGAAGAGCTGTTCGTCGCTCGTTCCGCCGCTCATGCCGCACCCCCGAGCCGCACGCGCGGATCGAGCAACGAGTACGCGATGTCGACGGCGAGGTTGACGACGATGAACACCGTCGTCACGACCAGCAGATAGGCCACGATCACCGGCCGGTCGAGCACGCCGATCGAGTCGATGATCAGCTTGCCCATGCCGGGCCACGCGAAGATGGACTCGGTGACGATCGAGAACGCGATGACCGACCCGAACTCGAGGCCGAGCACCGTCACGATCGGAATCAGGATGTTCTTCAGCACGTGCACGCCGACGACGCGCGCGTTGGAGAGGCCCTTGGCGCGCGCGAAGCGCACGTAGTCCGACAGCAGCGCCTCGCGCGTGCCGGCGCGCACCAGCCGGATGACGAGCGCGAGCTTGAACAGCGCGAGATTGAGTGCCGGCAGCAGCAGATGGCGCCAGCCGTCGAGCGTGAGGAACGACAGCTTCAGGCCCATCACATCGACGGTCTTGCCCCGACCCGACGCGGGCAGCCAGTCGAGCGTGACCGAGAACAGCATGATCAGCATCAGCCCGACCCAGAAGGTCGGCAGCGAGAAGCCGAGGATCGAGCCGGTCATGATCGATTTGCCGGCGATCGAATCGGGCTTCAGGCCTGCCCACAGCCCGAGCGGAATGCCGACGACGATCGCGATCAGCAACGCCACCGCCGCGAGTTCCAGGGTCGCCGGCATCCGTTCGAGGATCAGGCCGATCGCCGACGTGCTGTACGCATACGAGCGGCCGAGGTCGCCGGTCACCGCGCCATGCACGAAGTGGCCGTACTGGACCCACAGCGGCCGGTCGAGTCCGAGCGCGGCGCGCGTGCTGGCGATGTCGGTCTGCGTCGCGTCCGGGCTGATCATGACCAGCACCGGATCGCCGATCAGATAGACGCCCGCGAAGACGATGACCGACATCGCGAACAGCACGGCGATGCTCTGCAGCGAGCGACGGATCAGGAATGCGAGCATGAAGTCGAGCTTGAAACCCGGCGGGCGAAAGGCGCGTCGATGATAACGTCCGCTTATCTTTCGTCGCCTCGAGTTCGCACGTTCATGGCTCGTTCGATCCTGCGGAATCCGATCGTCTTGGGCGTCACCGCGCCGCCCGACCGGGTTCACCGGTGACGCCACGGACCGACGTCGGGTTGCGGCTCGGCGCCGCGTGCGGTGCGGCGTTCCTGTGGGGCACCGGCTCGCTGGTCGTGAACCTGCTGGTGGTGCATCACGGCTACGAGCCGCAGAGCATCTCGTTCTGGCGCTTCGTGCTGGGCGGCGCGGCGCTGCTGGCGGTGTTCGGCCGGGCGATGCCGTGGCGACGTTTGCTGCGCGAAGGCGCGCCGCTGGTCGTCGCGGGCGCGCTGATGGCGTCCTACGTCCTGCTCTGGTTCGTCGGCATCGCCCGCATCGGTGCGGCCATCCCGACGCTGATCGCGCTGTGCCTGCCACCGGTCTTCGTGACGCTATGGGCGCTGGCTCGCGGCAGGCAACGCATCGGCGTCAGGCTCGTGGCGGTGCTGCTCGCGTCCATCGTCGGCGCCGTGCTGCTGATCGTGGGCGGGCATCGCGGCAGCGGTGCGCAGGCGGGCACGACCGCCGCCGACTGGGTCCAGGGCGTGGCCGTATCGATCGGCTCGGCGGTGCTGTACGCGGTGTTCACGTCGATGAGCCCGGGCCTGTCGCGTCGGTGGGGCGCCGGCGTGGCGACCACCGCGCTCACGCTGTCCGCTACGGCGATCATGGCGCTGTCGGCTTCGGTCCGGCCGCTGCAGTGGCCGCACGAAGCCACGCCCGAAGCCTGGCTGCTCTACCTGGGAATGGTCACCGCCGCGCTCGCGCTGCTCGCGTTCAGCTGGGGCGCCGCGCGTCTCAGTCCGACGGCGCTGACGGTCGCGACGCTGGTCGAGCCGCTCACGGCGGTGCTGCTCGCGGCCGTGTTCCTCGGCGAGCGTCTCGCGGCGGCGCAGTGGCTGGGCGGTCTTCTGCTGATCGGTGGCATCGCGGGCCTGGGACGCGATCCCGCTGCCGGCGACGATGCGGCCGAGCCGTAGAGCCCGACCATCCACGCATGAAACCGGGCCCCGGCCTTCGCCGGGACGACCTCGCCGTCAGCGCGTCCTCGCGTGATAGCCTTTTCACCGCTTCGTTCAAACTCACTCGCGACCCGAACCGACCACCGATCCTTCCCGATCGACACTCATGAACCTGATCGACCGCATCGTGCAGTTCCAGTCCGACATCGCGCGCATCCGACGCGACATCCATGCGCATCCGGAGCTGTGCTTCCAGGAAGTGCGCACGGCCGATGTCGTCGCGGCCAAGCTCGCCGAGTGGGGCTACGCGGTCGATCGCGGGCTCGGCACGACCGGCGTCGTCGGCACGTTGAAGGTCGGGGACGGCACGCGCTCCGTCGGGCTGCGTGCCGACATGGACGCCCTTCCGCTCACGGAACACAACGCGTTCGCGCATCGCTCGGTCCACGAGGGCCGCATGCACGCGTGCGGTCACGACGGCCACACCGCGATGCTGCTCGGCGCCGCGCAGTACCTCGCCGAGTCGCGCGACTTCGACGGCACGCTGCACGTGATCTTCCAGCCGGCCGAGGAGGGCGGCGGCGGCGCCCGCGTGATGATCGAGGACGGTCTCTTCGACGAGTTTTCCTGCGATGCGGTGTTCGGCATGCACAACTGGCCGGGCGCCGCGGTCGGTACCTTCGGCGTCACGGCCGGACCGATGATGGCGTCGGCCAACCAGTTCGAGATCGTCGTCACCGGCAAGGGCGCCCACGCGGCCATGCCGCACAACGGGACCGACCCGATCATGGCCGCCGTCGCGCTCGCCCAGAACCTGCAGACGCTGATCACGCGCAACAAGAAGCCGATCGACACGGCGGTGCTGTCGATCACGCAGATCCACGCGGGCGACGCCTACAACATCGTGCCCAACGAAGCGGTGCTGCGCGGCACGGTCCGCACGTTCACGACCGAGGTGCTGGACCTGATCGAGACCGGCATGCGGCGCATCGTCGACGGCACCGCCGCGACCTTCGGCACGACGGCGACGATGACCTTCGACCGGGCGTATCCCCCGCTGATCAACCATGCGGCGGAGACCGCCTTCGCGACCGCGGTCATGCGCGACGTCGTGGGCCACGACAACGTCTCGACCGACGTCGAGCCGACGATGGGCGCCGAGGACTTCGCGTTCATGCTGCAGGCCAGGCCGGGCTGCTACGTGTTCATCGGCAACGGCGACGGCACGCATCGCGAGACCGGTCACGGCATGGGGCCGTGCATGCTGCACAACCCGAGCTACGACTTCAACGACGAACTGATCCCGATCGGCGCGACGTACTGGGTACGACTCGCCGAGAAGTTCCTGGCGGCTGCCTGATCGCGGCAATGATGACGCCGCTGTTCGACGACGCGATGGCGAGCCGCTACGCGCGAGTCGCGCTGGCCAACGTCGTCGGCGAGTTCCCGAACAAGCTCGATCATCTGATGGACGGCGTGGCCGACGTGCGGCGTCCGTCGGACCTGCATCCGGTCTTCTACGGCAGCTACGATTGGCATTCGAGCGTGCACATGCACTGGACGCTCGTCACGCTGCTGCTGCAGCGGCCGTCGTTGCCCGAAGCCGCCGAGGTCGTCGCGCGGCTCGATGCGCACTTCACGACCGAACGCATCGCCGGCGAGCTCGCGTATCTCGCGCGACCCGCGGCGGCCTCGTTCGAACGGCCTTACGGATGGGCGTGGCTGCTGAAGCTCTGCGAAGCCCTGCAGCTGCTGGCTGAGCGCGACGCGCGCGCCGTGCGGTGGCGCGTCCGCATGCAGCCGCTGGCCGAGGTCTTCGTCGCGCGCATCACGCGCTGGCTGCCGCGAGCCGTCCATCCGTCGCGCGCGGGCTCGCATGCCAACGGCGCGTTCGCGTTGATGCTGATGCTCGACTACGCGACGACGGCGAACGCGCCGTCGTTGCGCGACGCGCTGCTCGAGAAGGCGCGCTCCTGGTACGGCGACGATCGCGACTATCCGATCCGCTACGAGACGTCGAGCGAGGATTTCCTGTCGAACGGATTGCTCGAGGCGATGCTGATGCAGCGCGTGTCGAGCATCGAAGGGCAGCCGTCGAGCGCCGAATGCGACGAGACCGCCTGCGGAGGCGCCCTGTTCACTCGATGGTGGGCCGGCTTCGTCCCCGACATCGCCGCGCTCGCGCCGTGGCTGACGCCGCTCGTTTCGAGCGACCGGGAGGACGGACGCTTCGCGCACATCGACGGGCTCAACCTGTCGCGCGCATGGTGCTGGTCCCGGCTCGTCGATCACCTGCCCGATGCGTTGCGGATGCCGGTGCGGCTCGCGATCCATGCGCATCTTCGCGAGTCGATGCCGCAGGTCGCCGACGGCGCGTACGTCGGCACGCACTGGCTGGCCTCGTTCGCGCTGCTCGCGCTGGGGGCTTAGAGCGTCGCCAGCAGGGTCCGCGACGCCTTGCCCTGTTCGCTGTCCGGTGCCGCTGCGACCAGCCGCTGCAACGTGGTGCGTGCGGCCGCCGTCTGCCCCTGCTTGAGCTGGGCCTTCGCGAGATGCAGGCGGATGTCCAGTTCGGTCGGCGCCGCGAGACTGGCCTTCTCGATCAGCGCCAGGCCGCGACGCGCGTCGCCCTTCTCGACCAGCATCCAGCCGAGCGTGTCGCCGATCGCCGCGTTGTCGGGTGCGAAACCGTTGGCCTTCTCGGCGACCGCGACGGCTTGCGGATCACCGAGCTGCGCGAGGTTCCACGCGAGGTTGTTGAGGAGCAGCGCATCGTTCGGATGGGCCGCCGATACGACGCGCAGGTCGTTGCTCGCGCGCGCGAACTCGCCTGCGCGCATCGCGATGTCGGCGTCGAACAGGCGTACCTGCTCGTCGCCGGGATGCGCCCTCAGCCAGTCGGCGATCACCGTATCCGCTTCGCCGCGGCGACGGGCGGCGACCAGCGCGTTGTAGGTCTTCATCGCGACGCGGCTGCTCGGCCGCTGCGTGAGGACGCGCTGGTAGCCGACGATGGCTTCGGGGAACTGCTTCGCGGCGAACCTGACGTCGGCATCGAGCTCCGGGATCACCGGCGACTTCGGGGACAGGTGCCCGATCTCGAACAGTGCCCGGGATGCCTCGTCCAGCCTGCCCGCCGACAGCAGCGAGCCGACCATCGCGTATTGCCGGTCGGGATCGTTCGGCTGGCGGGACAGCGCGCGCCTGAATGCGGTCAGCGCCTCCTCGAACTTGCCGGCCTGGATCTGCGCGAGGCCGAGGCGCATCGGATAGTCGGCGGCCACTCCGTTCTCGTCGGTCAATCGTGTGAAGGCGGCCACCGCGCTCGCTGTGTCGCCGGCCGCGAGCGACTGGTCGCCGACGAACAGCAGCAGCGCCGCGTCGTGGGGAGCGAACGTCAGCCCCTGGTTGGCGACCGCCAGCGCCTGCGCGGAATCGCCGTGTTCGGCAGCGTAGCGCGCGAGCGCCATGACGATCTTCGGCGACGTGGGGTTGGCTTTCTGCGCGTCCCTGAGCAAGCCGAGGATCGGGTCGCCGCCGGCGCGGGCCGCGGCGTCGTGTCCCGCGTCGCGTCCCACATCGCGTCCCGCGTCGGGGCCAGCATTCTTCTCGACGTCGACCAGCAACAACCTCGCATCGGCGTTGTCGGGGTTGGTCGCGATGAACTGGCGCAGGCGCTGTTTCGCGTCGTCGACCCTCCGGTCGCCGAGGTCGAGCATCGCGAGGCCGCTGACCGGCGCGAGATAGCGCGGATCCGCCGCGGCGGCCTGCTGCATCGAACGCCGCGCACCAGGCTTGTCGCCGCGCGCGAGATCGATGGCGGCGAGCAGGTTGTAGGTGCGAGCGGTCGCCGGCTCCTTCCTCGCGAGGCCATTCCAGGCGGCGAGCGCATCGGCGTTCTCGTTGAACGTGAGGTGCGCCATCACCAGCGCCGCGTCGACGTCGGCGTTGTCCGGGCTGGCCAGCGCCGCGGTCCGCAGCCGCGCGAAACCACCGACCCTGTCGCCCGCGGTCAGCTTCAGCGATGCCGCCAGCAGCGTCGCATCGACGTTCTTCGGGTCGGCGGGATCGACCTCGTCGAAGGCGCGGGCCGCCTTCCGCGAGTCGCCCTGCTGGAGCGCGATGCGGGCGGCGATGCCGGCGAAGTCCTGGTTGCCCCGGAAGGCCGCGAAGACCGGCGCGAACAGCTGGTCGGCTTTCTGCGGCTCGTGGCGGGCGACGTAGATCAACGCCAGCAGACGTCGGGCGTCGACGTTCTGGGGCATCAGGATGACCGCCGCGCTGAGGTACTGCTCGGCGTTCGCCGGCTGTTCGAGTTGATAGGCGAGCGTGCCGGCCAGCAGCTGGTAACGCCCGTCGCTCGGCGTCAGCTGGACCGCCTTCGTGGCCGCATCGCTGGCTTTCTGGAAGTCCTTCTGACCGATCGCGATCAACGCCGAGATGAAGTGCGCGTTGGCATTGTTGGGCATCGGCCCGAGCACCTTGCGGATCTGGACGGAGGCCTCGTCGAAGCGCGACAGCTCCACCAGCGTCTGCGCCAGGTTGGTCCTGACGAAGAGGTTGCTCGGCTCGATCTTCAGCGCGGCCTCGTAGTCCTTCACGGCGTCCAGCGGCTTGCCGGTCGCGCGGGCCATGTCGCCGCGCAGCGTCAACAGGTCGGTCTGCGGCGCGTCCGCCGAGATGCCGTCGAGGACCCGGCCGGCGCCGTCGTAGTCTGCCTTCGACGCGCGTGCCCGCGCTTCGGCGAGCAGCGTTGCGGGATGACCCGGTACGAATTCTTTCGCGGCGGCCCAGGACGTCTGCGCTTCGGCTTCGCGACCGAGCGCGAAGTACGCGGAGCCGCGCGTGGCGAGCAGGTCCGCATTGCCTTCCGGCGAATCGATCGGCGTGCCGTTGACGACTTCGATCACGCGGTCGAACTTGCCCTGGTGCAGCAGGCTGCCGACGAGCAGCGGGGTCGTCCGGTCGAGCTGGTATCTGGCGTCGGTCGCTTTCTGGTACTCGATCTCGGCACCCTTGGAGTCGCCGAGCAGCGACAGTTCGTTACCGAGCAGGATGCGCACGTCCGGCTGATCGGGCTGTTCCTGCAAGGACCGCTTGTATTCGATGATCGCGGCGACATGCGAACTGGTCTTGCTGAACGCGATGCCACGCTGGACCTGCCGGGCCGGCGTGTCGCGACGGATCTGGTAAGCGACGGCACCCGCCGCGCCGATCGCGACGAGCGTCGACGTGGCGATCGCGACCATGACGAGCCGCTTCTTTCGCACCTGTTTGCGCGCGAGTTCTTCCGGCGCCGGCGCGTCGTGGTCGGCGGTGCGGACGAAGCCGGACTCGTAACGGGAATCGCGTTGGACTTTCATGGGAGCGG
Source organism: Beijerinckiaceae bacterium (assembly GCA_964657795.1). Taxonomy (GTDB): domain Bacteria; phylum Pseudomonadota; class Gammaproteobacteria; order Burkholderiales; family Burkholderiaceae_D; genus CAHJXF01. The sequence goes on along the minus strand of CAZZWS010000007.1, from coordinate 13,723 downwards.
GCGGCGGGCGGCGCGATGATCGACAGGATGAAGGCATGTGGCCGCCGACATCGATCGACCGCTTCCGGACTTGCTGCAAAAGCCGTGCCGACGGCGCGGCACGGTGGCGCCCGGGCACGGCACGACCGAACGGACGCTCCCGGGCGCGTCGGTCGACGCGAATGGAACGAAAGTAACGATTCCTGTCGGTCGCGGGTGCGCGCCGGCGTCTACGGCGCAAGCGACTTCAGCGCAGCGGACCGGCCGGCACGACGCCGGGTGCGCGGACGTCGAGGCGCTCGAGCGCCTGGTCGAGCTTCAGTTCGATCTGCGGGATCTCGCGATCGAGGTAGGCGCGCAGGTCCGCGATCCGCGAACCTTCGGCGGTCTCCGCGGTGCGACGCGCGCGGTCGAGTTCGCGATGCAGATCGCGGGATTCGATCGCGGCCTGCATCCGCAGCCGCCCGATCGTGGCGAAGTAGACGACGGCGACGACCACCAGTCCGATCAGCAACAGCAGCGACAGCGAGATGTCGACCGTCGTGACGTACAGGTCCACCGCGACCGGCTGCGTGACGAGCGTCCAGTTGCGCAGTGTGATGGCGAGGATCACGAGGACGACGACGGCGAGCGCCGCGCTGATGCTTTTCATGGAGTCCTTCTCGAAAGAAATTTCAAGCCACGACGACGATCGTCTCGTCGGTGTTGTTCATGCCGCCGATCCGACCCTCTTCGACGCCGTGACAGGCCACGAACGAGACGCCCGCGAACTTGAGTTCGGGCCGTTCGGTCTTGCAGCGCGCATCGGCATACGGACAGCGCGGGTGGAACGCGCAGCCCGTCGGCGGCGACAGCGGGTTGGGCACCTCGCCCGCGACGGCGACCCGCGCGGTGCCGGTCTTCTCGAGATCGGGGATGGCTTCGAGCAGCATGCGCGTGTACGGATGCAGCGGGTTTGCGAAGAGGGCGTTCTTCGGCGTGATCTCGACGATGCGGCCGAGGTACATCACGCCGACCCGGTCGGCGATATAGCGGACCACCGCGAGATTGTGCGAGATGAACAGATAGGTCAGCCCGAGGTCGCGCTGCAAGCCCTTCATCAGGTTGAGCACCTGGGCCTGCACCGAGACGTCGAGCGCGGACGTCGGCTCGTCGCAGACCAGGAAGTCGGGACGCGTCGCGAGCGCGCGTGCGATCGAGATGCGCTGGCGCTGGCCGCCGGAGAACTGGTGCGGATACTTGGTCCGGTCGGCCGGAGACAGGCCGACCTGCGTCAACAACGCATCGACCCGCGCGTCGATCCGCTGGTCGTCGACCGCACCGGCCGTAACGGGCTCGCGAACGGACGATGACAGCGTGCGACCGGCATCCACCAGCGCCGCGCGATGCAGCCGCAGCGGCTCGGCGATGATGCGGCCGACCCGCCAGCGCGGGTTGAGGCTGGCATAGGGGTCCTGGAAGATCATCTGCGCCCGTCGTCGCAGGGCCTGCGACTTCGTGAAGTTCTCGACCGGCTCGCCGTCGAACAGCACCTGTCCGGCGGTGGTCCTGTAGAGGCCCACCAGCAGGCGCGCGATGGTGGACTTGCCGCAACCGGACTCGCCGACCAGACCCAGCGTCTCGCCGCGCGCGATGCGGAACGACACGTCGTCGACGGCGCGCAGGATCGTCCTGCCCTGCCGCGACAGCACGCGGTTGAGCCAGGGCGCCGAGACGTCGAAGCTGCGGCTCGCGTGGGTCACCTCGACGAGCGGCCGCACCGGCGCGGTCATGACGGGTAGCGCACTCATGCGTGATCGATGGCCGCGAGCGCCCGCACCGCGGCCGCGGCCCTGAGATGGCGCTGATCGTGCAGCCAGCACGCGGCCATCGACGACGCGGCCGGCATCAGCTCGGGCCGTTCGCGGCCGCACGGCGTGAAGCGCGCCGCGCAGCGCGGATGGAACGCGCAGCCGGTCGGGATGGCGGTCAGTCGCGGCATCGAGCCGTCGATCTGCGCGAGGCGCTCGACCTCGTGTCGCATCGACGGGATCGCCCCCATCAGCCCGACGGTGTACGGATGCTGAGGCCGATGGATGAGATCGGCCACGCGACCGATCTCCGCGATGCGGCCGGCGTACATCACCGCCACACGATCGGCCGTCTCCGCGATCACGCCCATGTCGTGCGTGACCAGCATGATGGCCGTGCCGTGTTCGCGGCACAGGCTCTTCAGCAGCGCGATGATCTGCGCCTGGATCGACACGTCGAGCGCGGTCGTCGGCTCGTCGGCCACGATCAGCTTGGGCTCGGCGGCGAGCGCCAGCGCGATCACCACGCGCTGCCGCATGCCGCCCGAGAACTGGTGCGGGTAATGATCGATGCGTTGTCGCGCGGCGGGGATGCCGGTCGATTCGAGCAGGTCGATGGCGCGTTTCTCGGCGGCCGGTGCCGAGAGGTCGAGATGCGTGCGGATCGTCTCGACGAGTTGACGCCCGATGGTGTAAAGCGGATTGAGCGACGTCAGCGGGTCCTGGAAGATCGCGCCGATCTCCTTGCCGCGGATGCGGCGCATGGCTTCCTCGTCGAGATGGTCGATGCGTCGACCGCGCAGCAGGATCTCGCCGCTCGCGATGCGGCCGGGCGCCTCGAGCAGCCCGATGATGGCCGCGCCAGTCAGCGACTTGCCGGCGCCCGACTCGCCGACCACGCCGAGCACCTCGCCCTCGGCGATCGAGAACGACACGTCGTCGAGCGCGACCAGCGACCCGCGGCGCGTCGGGAATTCGACGCGCAGATGGCGGACTTCGAGGAGCGGTGGAGACATGGGGGCGATGTGGCCGGACGGCGACGTCAGCGGATCGTGGCGTCGGGAGGCGCCACGATGACGCCCGGCTGCGGGATGTCCGGTCCGATGGGCATCGCTTCGATCGTGCTCGTCAGCGGCGGCTGCTGGCCCTTCGCCGCGGCGTCACGCGCCTTCTGCAGTTCCTTCGGGAGATCGCAGCCGCCGGACGGGAAGGTCCGTTCGACGACGAGGTCCCAGTCCTGCACCAGCGGCGACTGTCGCTGTGCCGCGATGTAGTACCGGGTGCACGGGGCGATCGCCAGCGTGTAGACCTTCTGGACCGGAATCGTGAAGCCCGCCACGGGCTGCGCGTCGAGCACCAGCCGGTGCTCGCCCATCGTGATCGGAGCCGGGTGGAAGGAAGGTCCGCTGTTGTCGATGGAAACGATGGAGACCGGATAGCGGTGCAGGACGGCCCGGTAATACACCTGGCGATCGTAGAGATACGAATTGGGCGCGGTGCCGCAGCCGCCGAGGACACCGGCGACGACGAGGCCGGATAGCAATGCGGGCAAGCGCCGCGAGCGCGCGGGCGGGACTATCGATGAGGGCAGGGACATGATCGGCACCTTGACAGTGGTCGGGGCGGAGAGCGCCCGCCCGCGCGAATCGCAAGATGCGTGTGACCGCCGCGGGCACGATAGATTCATCGGACGATGGGTCATTGCAGCCGCGGGTTGAGCGCGTCGCGCAGCCAGTCGCCGAGCAGGTTCACCGACAGCACCAGCATCACCAGCGCCATGCCCGGAAACACGGTGATCCACCACTCGCCGGAGAACAGGAAGTTGTTGCCGTTGCGGATCAGCGTGCCCAGCGACGGCAGTGTCGGCGGCACGCCCACGCCGAGGAACGACAGCGTGGCCTCCGTGATGATGGCCGTCGCGATGTGGACCGTCGCCAGCACCAGCACCGGCCCGGTGACGTTGGGCAGCACGTGCCGGAACATGATCGTGACCGGCCCGACGCCGATGACGCGCGCGGCCTGCACGTACTCGCGGTTCTTCTCGACCAGCGTCGAGCCGCGCACGGTGCGGGCGTACTGCACCCAGCCCGACGCGGCGATGGCCAGCACCAGCACGACGAACGCGAGGTTCTCGTCTGCGTTCTTGAAGACCGCGCGCGCCACGCCGTCGATCAGCAATGCGATCAGGATCGCGGGGAAGGACAACTGCACGTCGGCGATGCGCATGATGATCGCGTCGACGCGACCGCCGACGTAGCCGGCGAGCAGCCCGAGCGCGATGCCGATGGCCAGCGACAGGAACACCGAGACCGCGCCCACGATGATCGAGATGCGCGACCCGTAGAGGATCGCGGACAGCACGTCGCGTCCCTGCTCGTCGGTGCCGAGCGGGTAGGTCGCCTTGCCGCCTTCCAGCCACGCCGGCGGCAGCCGCGCATCGCCGAGGTCGACGCTGGCCAGATCGAACGGGTTGTGCGGGGCGATGAAGCCGGCGCCGAACGCGCCGATCAGGCAGAGCGCGGCGATCAGCGACGCGACGAGGGCGACCGGCGAGCGCCGGTATTGATAGAAGAAGTCGCTGTCCCAGGCGCGGGACCACCAGTGCGCCGATGCGGGATCGATGACCGCCGGATCCGTCGCGGCCATCAGTCGCCCGCGGGACGCGAAAACTTCGCGTAGCCCCAACGCACGATGAAGACGAGCACGCCGAGCAGGATCGCGACCCCCACCTTCGCGTGCCATATCGCGCCGGCCACGACGCCGACCATGTAGACCAGCATCATCGCCAGGTTCGCGTACCCGCCGACGAGAGGGCGTGGCTTGCTCGCGAAGAGAGCTCCAACGCTCTTTTCCTGACCCGCGGGCCGACGCGTGCCGCGACGATGTTCGGCGACCAGCGCGGCGAAACGCGCGTCGGCTTCCTCGGGCGTGAGACGCGGCCGCTTCTCTTCCATCCCGTCCATCGTCATGGTCGCCTGCGCCGTCACTTCACCACGACCCACTTCAACAGCATGTCGTTGGTCGCGAGCTGCACGAGGTCGATGTTCTTCTTCACGCCCCACGCCAGCGACTGCTGATGCAGCGGCAGATGACCGATGTCGTCCTCGTGCATCTTCATCGCGTCGTAGATCATCTGGTTGCGCTTCGGGATGTCCGTCTCGGACTGGATCTTGCCGATCAGGTCGTCGATCTTCGGATTGCTGTATGCGCCGAGGTTGAACTGGCCGCGGCCGGTCGCGTTGTCGGGCGTGCCGAGGATGGAGTTGAGCGTGTCGTGCGCGTCGATCGTCGACGGCGTCCAGCCGAGCATGTAGAACGACGTGTTCCGCGACAGGATCTTCGGGAAGTAAAGCGTCTTCGACTCGACTATCAGATTGACCTTGACGCCGATGCGCGCCAGCATCCCGGCCACCGCCTGGCAGATGTCGGAGTCGTTGACGTAGCGGTCGTTGGGGCAGTTCATGCCGACCTCGAAGCCCTGCGGATAGCCGGCGTCGGCCAGCAGTTTCTTCGCGGCCTCGACATCGTAAGGCAGCCGCTTGTTGAGGTCGGGCGCGAAGCCGTTGACCCCCGGCGCGATCATCAGCGCCGTGGGCGTCGACGCGCCGCGCATCACTTTTGCCTTGATGGTCTCGATGTCGATGGCCTGATAGAAGGCCTGCCGCACGCGCTTGTCCTTGAACGGGTTCTTGCCCTTGATGTTGGAGTACAGCAACTCGTCGCGCTTCTGGTCCATGCCGAGGAAGATCGTGCGCAGCTCCGGACCCTGCAGTACTCTGGTGCTGGCGCCCGCGTTGACGCGCGCGATGTCCTGCTGCGGCACCGGCTCCATCATGTCGATCTCGCCCGAGATCAGCGCGGCGACGCGCGTCGAGCCGTTGCCGATCGGCGTGAAGATGGCCTCGTCGACGTTGCCATCGACCTTGTCCCAGTAGTTGAGATTCCTGACCAGCACGGTGCGCGTGCCCGGCTCGCGCGACTTGAGGCGATACGGTCCGGTGCCGTTGGCCTTGAACGACGCGGTGTTCTCGATGCCCTTGCGCTTGTCGACCGGCTTCTCGGCGTGGTTGTCGATGCACCACTTCTTGCTGAAGATGAACCAGCGCGTGAAGTTGTTGGGCAGGATCGGATACGGCGAGTTGGTGACGACGTCGATGGTGTGGTCGTCGATCTTCCGGATCTCCTTCACGGCGCCGACGTAGGTCTTGACGTCGGAGCCGTCGGCCAGCGCGCGGCCGTACGAGAAGATCACGTCGTCGGCGGTGAACGGCGTGCCATCGTGGAAGGTCACGTTCTTGCGCAGGTTGAAGCGCCATACGGTGGGCGACGTCTGCTTCCAGTCGGTGGCCAGCGCCGGCACCGTCTTCAGGTCCTTGTCGAGTCCGACCAGCGATTCGTAGATGTTGTTGAGGAAACCGAGCTGCAGCGACTCGTTGAGCGAGTGCGGGTCCATCGACAGCGGATCGCCCTGGTTCGAGAAGCGGAAGGTCGCGGCTTCGGCCGGTGCGGCCGCACCGATCGCGAGCCCGACGCTCATTGCAAAAGCGACCGCAGCGGACAGGTTCCTGACATTCATCGAGCGGTCTCCAAGGATTCGAGGGTTCTCAGCGTCGCAGCGTCTTTTCCGCGAGCGCCACGAACAAGGCGGCGCCGATCGGCAGCACGTCGTCGTTGAAGTCGTATTGCGTGTTGTGCAGGAAGCGTCCCTTGTCCGCGCCGCCCTGGCCGAGCCGCAGATACGCGCCGGGCCGGGCCTGCAGCATGAACGAGAAGTCTTCGGCGCCCATCGACGGAGGCAAGTTGCGGACCACCCGGTCGGCGCCGACCAGCGACTCCGCCACGTCGGCGGCGAAGCGGGCCTCGGGCAGCGAGTTGATCGTGGCCGGGTAGAGCTTGTGATACGCGACGGTGGCCGTCGCGCCGAAGCCGGCCGCGATCGACTCGCACAGCGTGCGCAGGCGCCGCTCGAGCATCGCCTGCACTTCAGGCTTGAAGCTGCGCGCCGTGCCGTTGAGCCTGACCTCCGACGGGATGACCGAGAACGCGTCCATGTCGCCGGCCTGCATCGCGGCGATGGTGATGACCGCCGAGTCGACGGGGCTGACGTTGCGCGACACGATGCTCTGCGCGGCCGTGATGATGTGGCCGGCCACGATCACCGGATCGATGGTCTGGTAGGGGTGCGCGCCATGACCGCCGTGGCCGGTGACGACGATCTCGAAGCGATCGGCGGCCGCCATCATCGGGCCGTCGTTGATGCCGAACGTGCCGGCAGGCAGACCCGGCCAGTTGTGCATCGCATAGACCGCGTCGCACGGGAAGCGGGTGAACAGGCCGTCCTCGATCATCGCGCGCGCGCCGGCGTGGCCTTCCTCGCCGGGCTGGAAGATGAAGTGGACCGTGCCGTCGAAGTCGCGCGTGCGGGCCAGTTGCCGCGCCGCGCCGAGCAGCATCGTCGTGTGGCCGTCGTGGCCGCACGCGTGCATGCGATGGGCATGCGCCGACTTGTGCTCGAAGGTGTTCTTCTCGACGATCGGCAGCGCGTCCATGTCGGCGCGCAGGCCGATGGTGCGGGGCGACGTGCCGCACTTCAGCACGCCGACGACGCCGGTACGGCCGATCCGCGCATGCGTCTCGATGCCGAGCGCCTGCAGTTCGCGCTCGACGACGGCGGCGGTGCGCACTTCCTCGTAGCCGAGCTCGGGGTGCGCGTGCAGGTCGCGACGGATCGCGACGAGGTCCGGCTGGAACGTCCGGATGGCATCGATCACGTGGGCTTCGACGGGCTTGTTCATGTTTTGCGATTCAATGGCCGGCAGTGCTGCGCTCGACGCGCAAGCGCGGGTCGACCGCGAAGTACAGCAGGTCGACGACGAGATTGATGATGACGAAGATCAGCGCGATCAGGCAGAGGTAGGCGGCCATCACCGGGATGTCCGCGACGCCGACCGACTGGATGAACAGCAGGCCCATGCCCGGCCACTGGAATACGGTCTCGGTGACGATCGCGAACGCGATGATGCCGCCGAGCTGCAGACCCGTGATGGTAATGACGGGGACCAGCGTGTTCTTCAGCGCATGGCCGAAGTTGATGGCGCGTTGCGAGAGGCCGCGCGCGCGGGCGAACTTGATGTACTCGGTCCTGAGCACTTCCAACATTTCGGAGCGGACCAGTCGCATGATCAGCGTGAGCTGGAACAGGCACAGCGTGATCGACGGCAGAATGAGGTGGCGCCAGCCGTCGATGGACGTGAAGCCGGTGGACCACCAGCCGACCATCGTGGTCTCACCCCGTCCGTACGACGGCAACCAGCCGAGCAGCACCGCGAACACGAGGATCAGCAGGATGCCGATCAGGAACGTCGGCAGCGACACGCCGAGTAGCGACAGCGTCATCATCGTCTGCGCGAGCCAGCTCTTGCGTCGCAACGCCGCGTACACCCCGGCCGGCACGCCGATCACGATCGACAGGAAGGCCGCGACGAAGCTCAGCTCGAGCGTGGCCGGCAACCGTTCGCGGATCAGCGACGAGACCTTGCGGCCTTCGCGCAGCGACAGGCCGAAGTCGCCGGTGGCCGCGTGCCCGACGAACTTCGCGAACTGGACCACGAACGGCTGGTCGAGGCCGAGCCCCTTCCGCAGCGCCTCGCGTTCCGCCGGGCTCGCGTCCTGGCCGACCATGAACGCGACCGGGTCGCCGGTGTACTGGAACAGCATGAACGAGACGAAGGCCACGACCAGCATGACGAGCACGGCTTGCAGGGCACGGCGCAGGACGAACGCGAGCATGAGGGCGACGGGGACGTGAAAGCGGCGGGCCGAAGCCGGGTGGACGACGCGATGGAAGGAAGGGACAGCGGCTTCGACGGGAGTCGGATCGGCCCATCCACGAGCCGGGTCGTGATCGATCATGCCCAAGAGGGCGATGAGCGTCAATGAAAGCACCGCATGCGTTCCGCCGGCGCGTCATCCGCGCGTCACGTGGCTGTTCGTGCCGGTCCCGCCTGTGAAGACTGGCGGTCCTCATAGGGAAACTTGGTGCTTTCCAAAAACACTTGGTTTACACTTTGCCGCGCTCGAAGCCTCCTTTTTCATAGGAGAACAGGCCGTTTCCATGATGCCGTAACGGCTCCGGTCGACGCTGGATCATGGGCCGGGCAGGGACGTGACGCTCTTCGATTGCGGCACTGCCGGTGTTCTTGCAAGGCCATGGTTCAATCGGGATTCCCCATCAACGTAGGAGATCAAAATATGGTTACTGCAAAGAAGGCCGTTGCGAAGAAGGCCCCGGCCAAGAAGACCCCCGCTGCCAAGAAGTCGGGTCCGGTCAAGACGGTCGTCGGCGCCAAGACGGTCGCCAAGAAGGCCCCGGCCAAGAAGGCCGTCGCGAAGAAGGTCGCGCGCAAGCCCAATGCCGCTTTCATGAAGGCCATGACGCCAAGCCCTGCACTCGCTGCGGTGATTGGCGCGATGGCCGTGCCGCGCACCGAGATCACGAGCAAGCTGTGGGCTTACATCAAGAAGAACAATCTGCAGGACCCGCAGGCGAAGCGCTTCATCAACGCCGACGACAAGCTCAAGGAAGTCTTCGGCAAGCCGCGTGTCGACATGTTCGAGATGACGCGGCTGGTGCAGAGCCACCTGTCGTAGAGCTCGAAGCAAGGTGAAGAAGCCCGGCGATGCCGGGCTTTTTTCTTCTACGAGGCGATGGGGCCGCGCAGACGGGCGATCGTTTCCGCATCGACCGACCACGCCTCGAGCAACGTCGCCGCCGGCACGAGATCGGACTGTGACCGCGGAGTCGACGCCGGCGTCCGGTCGAAGCGCGGCGCCGGCATCGGCTGCGCGACGCCGTCCACATCGACGAACGTCTCTCTCGCCACGTTGTGCGCATGGTTCGGCGCCTCGTCCCAGTCGAGGATGGGCGCGAAGCACGCGTCGCTGCCTTCGAGGATCGCGCACCACGCGTCACGCGTGCGCGTCGCGAACACGGCCGCGCAGCGCTCCTTCAGCGACGGCCACGCCGTCGCGTCCATCTGCGCGTCGAACGCCGGATCGTCCAGACCGCAACGCGCGCGCAGCACCGCGTAGAACTGCGGCTCGATGGCGCCGATCGCCACGTAGCGATCGTCGGCGCAACGATACGCATCGTAGAAGTGCGCGCCGCCGTCGAGCATGTTGGCGCCGCGCTCGTTGCTCCACCAGCCGGCGGCCCTGAAGCCGTACATCATCGCCGACAGCAGCGCCGCGCCGTCGGTCATCGCGGCATCGACGACCTGGCCCTGGCCCGACCCCTTCGCTTCGAGCAACGCCGCGAGCATGCCGACGACGAGCAGCATCCCGCCGCCGCCGAAGTCGCCGACGTAGTTGAGCGGCACGACCGGCCTGCCGCCGCGCGGTCCGATCGCGTGCAGCGCGCCGGAGATCGCGACGTAGTTGATGTCGTGGCCGGCGGCCTGCGCGAGCGGTCCGTGCTGGCCCCAGCCGGTCATGCGGCCATAGACCAGCTTCGGGTTGATCGCGTGACACGCCGCCGGGCCGAGGCCGAGCCGCTCCATCGTGCCCGGACGAAAGCCTTCGATGATGCCGTCGGCCTTCGCGACGATGGCCAGCACGTCGGCGATCGCGCCGGGCGCCTTGAGATCGACGGCGATGGTCGACCGGTTGCGATTGAGCACATCGAAGCGCGGGTCGTCGGGGATCACGAACGGCGTGCCGCGCGAGCCGGGAGGACGCGGTCGATCGATCCGCAGCACGTCCGCGCCGAGGTCCGCGAGCAGCATCCCCGCGAACGGTCCGGGCCCGATGCCGGCCATCTCGACGATCTTCAGGCCGCCGAGCGGTCCGGCCATGCGCGTTATCCTTCAAGGTTGACGTTCCAGGCTGCCAACGGCGTGGTTACGCCATCGATCATCATGCCCGACTCCTCCGTCTCGCCCATCGTGCAAGCGACCCCTTCCACGGACAGCGCGGTCGGCGCCATCACGCACGTCGTGCGTGGCGCGTGCCCGCACGACTGCCCCGACACCTGTGCGATGCTGGTGACCGTGCGCGATGGCGTGGCGATCAAAGTCGCCGGCAATCCCGCGCACGCGCCCACGGGCGGCACGCTGTGCACGAAGGTCTCGCGCTATGTCGAGCGCACGTACCATGCCGATCGCCTGCTGTATCCGCTGAAGCGCGTCGGCGCGAAAGGCGAAGGTCGCTTCGAGCGCATCGGTTGGGACGAGGCGCTGGACACCATCGCGATGCGGCTCGCGGCGATCGCGGCCGACGACCCCGAACGCATCCTGCCCTACAGCTACGCCGGCACGATGGGACTCGTGCAGGGCGAGTCGATGGCGCAGCGCTTCTTCCACAAGCTCGGCGCGAGCCGCCTGCATCGCAGCATCTGTGCCGAGGCGGGCTCGGTGGGCTATGCGTACACGCTCGGTCCACGCATGGGCACCGATGTGGAACGCGTGCAGGACGCGAAGCTGATCGTGTTCTGGGGCGCCAACGCCATCGCGTCGAGCGTGCACTTCTGGAGTCGCGCGCAGGAGGCCAAGCGCCACGGTGCGCGACTGATCGCCATCGACCCCTATCGATCGCTGACGGCCGAGAAGTGCCATCTGCACATCGCGCCGCTGCCCGGCACCGACGGTGCGTTGGCGCTCGGGCTGATGCACGTGCTGATCCGCGACGGACTGATCGACGAGGACTACGTCGCGCGCCACACGATCGGCTTCGAGGCTCTGTGCGAGCGCGCTGCGGCGTTCACGCCCGAACGCGTCGCCGACCTCTGCGGCATCGACGCCGGCATCGTCGAAGCGCTGGCCCGCGAGTACGGCGCGGCCGCACGTCGCGGCGACGGCGCGCTGATCCGCGTCAACTACGGCGTGCAGCGCGCGAAGGGCGGCGGCATGGCCGTGCGCAACATCGCGTGCCTGCCGGCGCTGGTCGGCGCGTTCCGCCATGCGGCCGGCGGCATCCTGCTGTCGACGTCGGGCGCCGGCGGCGTCGACAAGGCGGCGCTGCAACGCCCCGACCTGCTCGCCGGTCGCGACCCGCGCACGATCAACATGACGACGATCGGTGACGATCTGTTGCGGGCGGATGGCGAGAACTTCAAACGGATCGATGCGGTCGTGGTCTACAACTCCAATCCGGTCGCCATCGCGCCCGACTCGCGACGCGTGGCCGCGGGCTTCGCGCGCGAGGACCTGTTCACCGTCGTGCTCGAACACTTCCAGACCGACACGGCCGACTACGCCGACATCCTGTTGCCGGCCACCACGCAGCTCGAACACTTCGATGTCGTCAAGCCTTACGGCCACTACGACCTGATGATCAACAACCGCTCGATCGTGCCGCTCGGCGAGTCGTGGCCCAACACGCGCATCTTCGCGGCGCTGGCGAAGCGCACGGGCTATACCGACGACTGCTTCGACGACGACGACGAGACCATCGCGTTGCAGGGCATCGGCGTCGCAGCGGATGACTTCGATGCCGCGCGTCGGCAGGGCTGGACGCGGATCGGCGGTCTCGACGCGGACGTCGCACGTTTTGCCGATGGCGGCTTCGGCACGGCGTCCGGCAAGGTCGAGTTCCATTCGACGCGCTGTGAGGCCGACGGCCTCGATCCGTTGCCGACCTACATCGCGCCGAACGAGGACACGCGCGGTCCGCTCGCCGCGCGCTTCCCGCTCGCGATGATCTCGCCGCCGGCGCGCAACTTCCTCAACAGCACGTTCGTCAACGTGACGAGCCTGCGGGCCGTCGAGGGCGAACCGTGGCTCGATCTGCATCCCGACGATGCGGCGCCGCGCGGCGTCGTCGAAGGGTCACGCGTGCGCGTCTTCAACGATCGTGGCTCGCTGTCGCTGAAGGCGCGGGTCACCGATCGCGCGCGCCGCGGCGTCGTGGTCGCGCTGTCGATCTGGTGGAAGAAGCTCGCGCGGGACGGCCGCAACGCCAACGAGCTGACCAGCCAGGCGCTGACCGACATGGGCCGCGCGCCGACGTTCTACGACTGCCTGGTCGAGGTGGAGCACGAGGTAGAACACGAGGTCGAGCGCGAGGAAGCGGTCCAGCCCCGTCGGTCGGCATCGACGACACGATGATCGGTCGGCGTTTCGAAGCGGCGGCCTTGCCGCGTCCTCGGCGTCGGCCGCTGCGCCTGCTGGCGGCGGCCGTCGTCGTGGCGGGTCTCGCCGGCGGTCTCGGTGCATGCAGTTCGATCGGCTACTACTCGCAGTCGATCGAAGGACATCTCGCGGTGCTGCGTGCGGCCCGTCCGATCGACGACTGGCTGGCCGACCCGGCCACGCCCGAGGTCCTGCGACTGCGGCTCGCGAAGGTCCGCGCGATGCGCCGTTTCGCGGCCAGCGACCTCGGTCTGCCCGACAACCCCAGCTACACGACCTACGCCGACCTCAAGCGACCGTACGTCGTCTACAGCGTCTTCGCGACGCCCGAGTTGTCGCTGCGACTGCGGCAATGGTGCTTTCCCGTCGTCGGCTGCGTGACGTATCGCGGCTACTACGCCAAGGTCGACGCGGACGCGTTCGCCGACACGTTGCGGGCGAGCGGCGACGACGTCTACGTCGGTGGCATCCCGGCCTATTCCACGCTCGGCTACACGCGCGATCCGGTGTTGTCGACGTTCATCGGCTATCCCGAGGGCGAGGTCGCGCGGCTGATCTTCCACGAGCTGGCCCATCAGGTGGTCTACGTGTCCGGCGACACGACGTTCAACGAGTCGTTCGCGGTGGCCGTCGAGGAGGAGGGCGTCCAGCGCTGGTTCGCGCACGAGGCGATGGTCGAAGGAAGGGTCGACGCCGCGGATGGAGACGCCGCCGCGAAAGCCTATCGACTCGGCGTGCAGCGCAAGGACGCGTTCACCGCGCTGCTGACGCGACATCGTATGGCGTTGCAGGACGCGTATGCCGCGCACGACGGGGTCGATGTCGCGG
>CAZZWS010000006.1:42542-44435 GCA_964657795.1 Beijerinckiaceae bacterium | reverse complement strand
TGAAAAGCAGTATTTCGAGCGGCTCGCTAGTGTCTAGGAAATCGGGGGCGATTCAATCAGTCCATTCTTAGGCCTGAAACGAAAGTTCGAGCGGTAGAGGGCTACGGGAGGGCATCAGCATTCAGCTTCTTCCCGGATGCAACACCTGCTGCCCTCTTCTTCAGCCTCTTCATGCTGTCGGGGGTGTATGGCACCCCCCTGCCCTGCGATCAGCTGGTCCTCGTCAACTTTGATTGCTGCCTGCCAAGCCGCCCCGCGCGCCTCTTCCGCCTGCCTGCGTCGTACCGCGTCAGGAATCACTTCTGTGGCGTTGCCATAGAAGCCAGTGGCGACCTTGGCGCGGATGAAGCCTTCCATCTCTTCCGAGAGATTGACGTGCATGGTCGTGGTGATGCCCCCATCGAGTACAGAGGACACAAAGTATCCATAACATGGATATCGTCGAGCGAAAAGCGGCGGCTCGGCAGGCCGACTGCTCTTTAGTCGCGGAGCGACCCAAGCCGACTTCGCCGTCTCGGCCAAGTCACGATCCGGCATTGCCCCGGCGAATGCCGACCGTCGATCGACGTCGAAAGTCGTATCGGGCGAACGCTCGCACGGACCACGTCTCGCCTCGAGATCTCTACGATGGTCGTTCTTTCGTCAGCGGCTGATCCAGTTCGCTCGCGCCGGCGCGGGAAATACCGCGGGGCCACGCGCTTCGCACGCACCATGCCGCCCTGAAAGCGCACCACCGCGGATGTATCGGGCGCTTCGCTCTCCGGACGACGGCCCACTTCGCGAACCGGCATAAGTGGCACGAAACTGGCTTTTGATGAGGTGCAGGGGCGCGCAGCCGCAGGACGCACGGTCGATCCACACGGGGCCCTTCGAATTCGAGCCTTCCTTTTCCTTGACCAGCGCGTCCGGCGCATTGCACCGTTCGGTGCGAGCGGCCGTCACATCGATTCGTCCACGAGCTTCTTCATGTTCACTTCTTTCAGCCCATGAAGACCGGAAGCGCGCTGCGGTTGCAGGCGGCTTGGGTCCTGTATTTCGACGAGGTGGCTCGCTGTCTGTCTATCCGGGAGGCTGCCCGTCGCCTCAACGTCTCGCCGTCGGCCATCAGCCGGCAGATCAGGGAGATCGAGGAAACCGTCGGTGCAAAGCTGCTCGAACGCATCGGTAACCGGATGCGATTGACCGCCGCGGGAGAGTCCGTCGCATTCCACGCGGCGTCGATGCTCGCGAACCTGGAGCGGATGCAGGTCTCCATGGACGAGATGCGCGGGCTCAAGCGCGGTCACGTCAACATCGTGGCGATCCAGGCCACATCGACGGGTCTTCTGCCCAGCATCGTGTCAGCGTTCAGCCGCGATCACGCGCGCATCACCTTCGACTGTCGTTTCACGGGGTCGGCGGACGTCGTCGCCAGCGTGATCGCGGGCGACGCGGACATCGGCATCTCGTTCAGTTCCGCGCCCAACGCGAGTCTTCGCCATCTCATCGCCGTTCCACTACCGTTCGGGGCCATCGTCCATCCTGCGCATCCGCTCGCGTCGCGGACGTCGATCGCCGTCGCCGATCTCGTCGGTGCGCCGCTGATACTCCCCGACCAGAGCATCTCGACGCGCGCGACGGTGGATGAGCTGTTCCAGAATTCGCACGTCGCGGTGAAGCCGCTGATCGAATCGTCGTCGCCGGAATTCATCGTCTCCGCGGTGCGTATGGGCATCGGCATCGCGTTCCAGACACCGGTCGGCATCGAGCGCGAATTGCGCGACGACGAATTGCGTTTCCTCCCGCTCGTCAGCAAGAAATTGAGGCCGCCTCAACTCGTCGTCTCGATGTCGTCGAGCCGGCCGCCGAGCCCGATCGCCGCGATCGTCGCCGAGGCGGCCCGCCAGGCGGTGG